>JANMPF010000458.1:0-3557 GCA_031369725.1 Rhodobiaceae bacterium
GCCAATATGGCGGAGTGCCGGGGAAAGCTCAAATCATCGTGGGCGACCTCATCCTGAGGTGCCCGTGAGAGGCGCGGTCAGCGCATCTTGCGGGCCTCGAAGGATGGCCAGGAGCTCGGCTGAGCGGGCCCTTCGAGGTCCGGCTGCGCCGGACACCTCAGGGTGAGGGTTGGGAAAATTGGCAGACGGCGGGGGAAAGCTCAAATCATGCGTGGTTTACTCTAATTCCGGACAGCAAGCGGCTGGCCATGCCGCCCGATTGGGGAACACGGCGGGGATCAAAGGCTTCGTGGTTCATTTTCAGAAGGCTGACATGGAGCGGTGCCAAGTCGAGGCCGTTAAACGCTTCCGCCCAGATTTTTTCGGTTCGCGCGGCGCCCAGTCCGACAATGACCAGAAGGCCAAGGATGGCGCGGAGGTTACGATTTTGGTTGTTTGGGCGGTTCATGGGGTAAATCCTCTTAACTTGCGAACCACCCTAGACTCTCCGCCCTGAAGGCAGCCTGAGTGTGGAGTTCATCCACCATTCATGTGGACCACGCGGATGAACGCTTGACAATCGGCCGCACCCCATGTTTCCTGTCGTTTAACAAAGTTGCCCCGTAGCAAATGAGTCTAATTTGGGGCGGAAGCGCACGGCCTGCGGGGAAAGAGCGCTATCCGTTGGAGGGAATGCCAATGTCTGACCTCAATCAGCGGATTGAGGCCATGTACCAAAGCGACAAGCGCGGTGCGTGGCTTTTAGTTGCACTTTTGTGGATTGCGATACTTTTCGTGCTGTTCATGAGCTGGCCCTACATTCCAGACAGCGGTGTCAAAACCGTTGTGCTGATTGCCGCGGCTGCCGTGCTGATTTTCAACACGGCGTCCATCGGCGCCATGGTGAAGCATTATGAAGAGGACAAGGACTTCATCTACGGCCTCGACATCAAGCATCTGGATGCTGCCAAGGAGAACCGCAATGGCTAAATATAATGCTCCTGAACAATCAAAGGCCATGCAGGTCGTTGATATCGCATTTCTCGTTGTCGCGGTGTTTGCGGCCCTGTGGCTGCCGCTCAAGGCAGGTTGGGCCGGGGCCTCCAAATCCATTGACACGATTGCCAACCCGACGTGGGAAACCCTTGGGCAAACGCCTGCCATGGCCGAGCAATGGGTGAAGCTGGGCTATGCCGATGCGGCGGCGGCCCATGACGTGATCCGCAACCACTTTCACTACAACATCGACTGGCTGCAACTCATCATCATGGCTGCGGTGGTGATCGGTTACTTCATATTCCTGTTCCGGGCATCCGACATGGAATACCGCGAAGTGATCTCCGAAAAATTCGACGGCAAGTGAGGGGCTGACATCATGTGGATTACAATTTCATATCTCTGCTGGGCCATATCCGCCGTACTTGCGGCATGGATGCTGTATGACTGGTTCAAAACCGACACAAGCTATTCGGAAGAAATGCTGACATCCTCGCGTGAAGGCGAGATCGAAGCAGCTACCGAAAAGCACAAGATTTAAGGGAGAGCAGAAATGGCAATAGCAACAACTGCACCCCTACCTGCCGCAAAAAAGGTGTCACTCCTGCGGGTGCTAGGCCCGGCCCATGTCTGGGCCCTGGGCGTTGGCATCGTGCTGGTTGGCGAATTCACCGGCTGGAACTTCTCGGCAGACAAGGGTGGCTCACTTGCAGCCCTCATCGTGTGCTGGGTGGTGGGCCTTCTCTACACATCCGTTGCCATGATCGATTCCGAGGTGACCTCGACGGTTGCCGCGGCCGGGGGCCAATATGCGCAAGCCAAGCATATTGTTGGGCCGCTGATGGCCTTCAACGTGGCACTTTATCTCGTCTTTGCCTACACCATGCTGGAAGTGTCCGACGCCATTCTGACGGGTGACATGATCGTGACCGTGGCGGCAACCGATGGGCTCACCCATAATGCCTTCATCGCCGTTACCATTGTCACTTTGGCGTGGCTGAACTACCGCGGGGTGTTGATGACACTCAATGTCAACTTCATCATCACGGCGCTCGCCTATGCTTCAATCCTTGTCCTGTTCTTCTCGGTGCAACCGTGGAGCCAGGGAACGGTGTTGCGGCTGGGTGAAATGGTAACACCGCAGAACGCCCTGCCCTATGGCTGGATCGGCGTTATTGCCTCATTCCAGTTCGGCATCTGGTATTATCTCGGCATTGAGGGCACCACACAGGCTGCCGAAGAAGTGCGCTCGCCCGCCCGGTCGCTGCCTTACGGCACCATGGCTGGCATGATCACGCTTCTCATTGCGGCAGCTCTCACATGGTATGTGTGCGCCAGCCTGCTGCCGTGGGAATATCTGGGCTTTACCTTCTTCCCGCTTTATGACGCGGCGCGGATGACGGGCAGTTCCACCCTTGAATTCCTGTTGTTCTGGGGAACGGTTCTGTCGGCCGTGGCTTCGGCCAACGGCTGCATCAATGACGCCGCACGCGCCTGGTTCTCGCTGGGGCGTGACCGTTACCTGCCGACATGGTTCTCGGCGGTGCATCCCAAATATCGCACCCCCTACCGGTCAATCGTGTTCCTGCTGCCAATAGCGCTCGCCTTCGCCTTCATTTACGATCTCAACCAGGCGATTACCTTCTCGATCCTGTCGGGCGTGTTGCAATACACCTTCATGAGCATCAACGTGATCATGTTCCGCAACAAATGGCCGCTGGGTTCGATCCGGCGCGGTTATACCCATCCGTTCCATCCGCTGCCGGCAATCGTGCTTCTCATCCTCTGCATCATCACTTATTTTGCCATCTTCCTGGGCTTTGGCTCGCAGTTGACGGCAATGGTGGTGTTCTATCTTGTGGTGTCACTGTGGTTCCACTTCTACCGGTACCGTTATGTGAGGCGCGGCGACCAGTTCACCATGCCGTGGCCGAAGCCCCAAGGTTACTAACAATCGCATGGCCCGCTTACAAGGCGGGCCATTTTCATTGAAGGTCAGGTCATGTGGGGCGTTGTCGGGGTTATCATTGCGGTGGGGCTGGGCTGGAAGCTGCACCGCAATTTTTTGCAAGCGGATGCGCGAAAACAAAACGCCACTGCGGCACTGTTTGCCAATGCCCTGGAAGTCATCGAAGAACCTTCTTTTGAGCAACAGGGGCCGCACGAATTTCCGCGTCATACGGGCACGTTCCGGGGTTTTCAAGTTCAAATAAAACCTGTTGTCGATACCCTGCCCATACGCCGCTTGCCCGCATTGTGGCTGCTCGTCACGTTGCAGGACAAGCTGGCGCTCACGGCGCGGTTTGACATGATGATGCGACCTGCCGGACCCACAACATTTTCAAACTTCGATCTTCTGCCGCAAACCCTGAAACACCCCGCGGGTTTTCCCGAACATGCGGTGATCCGCACCGATAATGCCGCAGCAGTGCTGCCGGCCCAAATCATCCAGCCGCATATCGCCGCATTTTTTGGTGCTCACGCCAAGGAACTGCTCATCACCGAGCATGGCTTGCGCATTGTCTGGCTTCTGGCGGAGGCAGACCGGGTGCGCTATGGTATTTTCCGCCAGGCGGAATTTG
>JANMPF010000460.1:0-5514 GCA_031369725.1 Rhodobiaceae bacterium
GATCTGGGAAGGCTATGGCCTGAGTGAGGCTTCGCCTGCCTGCTGCATTAATCCGGTGCATGTGCCAAACCGTTCAGGCTCGGTGGGCTTGCCGCTGCCGTCGACCATTTGCGAAGTGGTTTCCATTGACGACAGGCACCAGCTCATGAAGGTTGGTGAAACCGGGGAAATCTGCTTTCGTGGCCCGCAAATCATGCAAGGTTACTGGAACAATCCCACCGCCACGGCTGAGGTCATTATCGATGGCAGGCTTCACACCGGGGACATTGGCCACATGGACGAAGATGGCTATGTGTTCATCACTGACCGCCTGAAAGAGATGATAACCGTGTCCGGTTACAAGGTTTATCCACGTCAGGTGGAGGAAGCGATTTACCTTCACCCGGCGGTGAAGGAATGTGCGGTGTTTGGTGTTCCTGATGAATACAGTGGCCAGTCGATACGTGCGGCCATCAGCTTGCGCGATGGTGCCACATTAACGGCTGACGAACTTGGAGCATTTCTTGAAAAGCGCCTGTCGCGATTGGAAAAGCCGAAGACCTATGACTTCCGGTCCGAATTGCCGAAAACGGCGATCGGAAAAATATACAAGAAAATCCTTATTGAAGAGCAGATGCGTAATGCTGCTGCAGCACAGGAGAAAGCTTCATGAAACAGGCCGTCATCGCCGGTTACGCCCGCTCGCCATTTCACTTTGCCAGCAAAGGTGCATTGGCCAGAATCCGGCCGGATGATTTGGCTGCTGATGTGGTCAGGGGCCTGGTTGGCAAAAGCAAAATTGACATGAAGGACATTGAAGACCTGTTGCTGGGCTGTGCATTTCCGGAAGGCGAGCAGGGACTGAATGTAGCGCGCCTCATCTCGTTCATTGCGGGGCTTCCACAAGCGGTGGGTGCAGCCACCATGAACCGCTTTTGCGGGTCTTCCATGCAGGCCATTCATTCAGCGGCAGGGGCAATTGCGTTGGGGGCGGGCGACGTTTTCATCTGTGCGGGAATTGAAAGCATGAGCCGCGTTCCCATGATGGGGTTCAACCCCATGCCAAATCCTGCCTTGGCAGAGCGCATGCCGGCAGCTTATGTTTCGATGGGAATAACCGCCGAGAACGTGGCAAAGAAATACGCAATTGCGCGGGCCGAGCAGGAAGAATTTGCCGTTGCCAGTCATGTGAAGGCCGCTGCGGCGCGGCAATCAGGGAAATTTCGTGATGAAATCGTGGGCGATGGTGAGGATGGCTGCATCCGTGCCGATGCATCATTGCAGGCCTTGGCAGGTCTGAAACCGGCGTTTGACCAGGCTGGTGTGGTGACGGCTGGAACCTCATCACCGCTTACCGACGGGGCCGCCGCCTGCCTTGTCGTTTCAGCCGATTACGCTGCAGCTCATGGACTTGCCGTGCTGGCAAAAATCAAAAGTGTTGCCATCGCGGGCTGCACACCGGAATTGATGGGTGTGGGGCCGGTCGCTGCAACCCGCAAAGCCCTGCAACGGGCGGGACTATCGATGGGTGACATTGACATCATTGAACTGAACGAGGCTTTTGCTTCACAGGCCATTGCCTGCATTCGCGATCTCGCAATCGACATGGGGCGGGTGAACCTCGACGGCGGCGCGTTGGCATTGGGACATCCGCTTGGGGCCACGGGTGCGCGCATTACCGGCAAGGCCGCAGCGCTGCTGAAACGCGAGGGCAAGCAGTTTGCATTGGCAACCCAGTGCATCGGTGGCGGGCAGGGCATTGCAACAATTCTCGAGGCCGCATCGTGAGCATCACCAAGGCCTGCGTGATTGGGGCGGGCGTCATGGGCAGCGGAATTGCCGCCCAGATCGCCAATGCCGGTGTGCCGGTTCTTCTGCTGGATATTGTGCCACCCGATGCCACTGATCGCAGCAGCATTGCCAAGGCAGCACTTGAGCGTTTGGCCAAGGCAGAGCCTGCACCTCTTATGTCGCGCGCTGCGGCAAAATTGATCAAGCCTGGAAACATCGAAGATGACCTTGGGTTGCTTGCCGATGTGGATTGGATCATTGAAGCCGTGGCGGAACGGCCGGACATCAAGCAAGGGCTGTATCGCCGGATTGATGGGTTTCGAAAACCGGGTTCGATATTATCGTCCAATACGTCAACGCTTCCCTTGAAGATGTTGATGGCGGGAATGCCGGAAAGCATAGCCTGCGATTTCTGCATCACGCATTTTTTCAATCCACCGCGCTACATGCGGCTTGTCGAAATTGTTGGCGGTGCGGCAACGCGGCCAGAGGTGCTCAGCACAATTGCCGCATTTGCGGATGAGAAGCTGGGAAAAGTTGTGGTGCGCGCCAAGGATACGCCGGGCTTCATCGCAAATCGCATTGGCGTGTTCTGGATTCAGGCCGCGGTGAATGCCGCGCGCCAGCTGGGTCTTACGGTTGAAGAGGCTGACGCCGTCATGGGCAAGCCCATTGGTGCGCCGAAGACCGGTATTTTCGGGCTCATGGATATGGTGGGCCTTGACCTGCAGCCCCATGTGGATGCGTCACTGCGCCTGGCCTTGCCCAAGAATGACGCCTACCGCGCGTTGTCAAATGATTTTCCGTTGCTCAGCAAAATGATTGCGGAAGGTTATACGGGCCGCAAGGGCAAGGGTGGGTTTTACCGCCTGAATACGGCAGGTGGAAAAAAGGTGAGGGAGGCCATTGATCTCCAGAGCGGTGAATACGCGCCCGTAACCCTCGCGCGCCTTGATTCTGTCGATGCGGCCAAGGGGGGCTTGCGGGCACTTGTCACCCACAAGGATCGGGGAGGTCAATTTGCCTGGGCGGTGCTTGCCAAAATGCTGGCCTATGCGGCGTCACTGGTGCCCGATATTGCTGACACGATCATGGACATTGACCTTGCGATGCAGGCAGGTTTCAACTGGAAGCGTGGTCCCTTCGAAATGATTGACCAGCTTGGTGCCAGTTGGTTTGCCGAACGGCTTGGCGCTGAAGGTGTTGCCATTCCGCCGCTTCTTGCAAGGGCAGCAGCGCAGGGCGGGTTTTATAAAGTGGCAAGCGAGGGCGTGCTGCAGCTTTCGACCGATGGCCCGTACACGCCAGTCATCCGGCAATCGGGCACGCTGCTGCTGTCGGACATCAAGCGGCAGAGCAAGCCTTTGGCGAGGAATGGGTCAGCCAGCGTGTGGGATGTGGGCGATGGGATTGCCTGTCTTGAGTTCCACAGCAAAATGAACGCGCTTGATCCTGACAGCCTCGCGATGCTGATGCAGGCGCTTCACATAACCGGCAAAGGCATGCGCGCCCTTGTCATTCATAATGAGGCGGAAAATTTTTCGGTGGGTGCCAATATCGGGCTTGCCCTGTTTGCCGCCAACGTTGGCGTGTGGCCAACGCTGGATGAGTTGATCGTGCAGGGACAGGCTGTCATGAAGGCGGTCAAATATGCGCCGTTTCCTGTGGTGGGTGCTCCCAGCGGCATGGCGTTGGGCGGCGGCTGCGAAGTTCTGCTGCATTGTGCGGCAGTTCAGGCGCATGCTGAAACCTACATGGGCCTGGTTGAAACCGGGGTGGGCATTGTTCCCGCCTGGGGTGGCTGCAAGGAAATGCTGATCCGCCACCTGCCTGGTGCGCGTGATGCCAAGGGGCCAATGCCCGGCGTGATGGCGGCCTTCGAGCAAATCTCCATGGCCAAGGTTTCCAAATCAGCAGCAGATGCCAAGGACTTGAAGTATTTGCGGCCGACCGACGGTATTACCATGAACCGTGACCGGCTGTTGGCGGATGCGAAAGCCTGGGCACTCAAGATGGCTGATGATGGCTACAAGCCGCCAGAGCCCACGCAGTTGCATTTGCCGGGTCCAACGGCGCGTGCAGCGCTTTGCCTGGCGATTGACAGCTTTGCACTGCAGGGAATTGCGCTGCCCCATGATGTTGTGGTGGCAAAGCAGCTTGCAAATGTACTTTCAGGGGGTGGCACGGACATGCTGGACGAAACCTCGGAAGACCAGATCCTCGGGCTGGAGAAAAAGGCATTCATGACACTGGTGAAAACCGCACCTACGCTGGCGCGTATGGAAACCATTCTGGCAACCGGCAAGCCGTTGCGAAATTGAGGTGAGCGATGCCGAGTTATAAAGCACCTTTACGCGATATGCAGTTCATCCTGTTTGAGGTTCTCAAAGTTCAGGACGCCGGCAACAGTTTGGCTGCCTATGCCGAGAATACACCCGATGTGGTGGGGGCCGTTCTTGAAGAGGGGGCGCGCTTTTGTGAAAACGTGCTGCAACCATTAAACCGCAGTGGTGATGAGGAGGGTTGCACCTTCGAGGCGGGAACCGTGCGCACGCCGAAAGGCTTCAAAGAGGCCTATGCCAAATTTGCCGAAGGTGGCTGGACGAGTCTTGCTTGCGATCCTGAATATGGCGGGCAAGGCCTCACCACGCCGGTGGACTTTGCGGTTGATGAAATGCTGAGTTCTTCCAACCTCTCCTTCTGCCTGTTTCCGCTGCTCACGCGCGGTGCCTATCATGCCTTGCGCATCCATGCCACCGACGAACTGAAGCGCATTTACTTGCCCAAGATGGTTGAAGGCATATGGTCGGGAACCATGTGTTTGACCGAGCCGCAATGCGGAACGGACCTGGGACTGATCAGGACGCGTGCCGAACCTGTGGGCGATGGCACCTATGCCATTCATGGCACCAAGATTTTCATTTCGGCAGGCGAGCATGATCTCACCGAAAACATCGTTCACCTGGTGCTCGCCCGCCTGCCTGATGCACCAGCGGGGGTGCGTGGCATATCGCTGTTTGTCTGCCCGAAGTTTCTGCCAACACCGGATGGCGGGGCAGGTGCCAGAAACATGCTGGCCTGTGGTGCGATTGAAAAGAAAATGGGCATCAAGGCCTCGCCCACCTGTGTCATGAATTTTGATGGTGCCAAGGCCTGGCTGGTGGGTGCGCCCCACAAGGGACTTGCCGCCATGTTCACCATGATGAATGCGGCACGGCTTGCGGTTGGCATCCAGGGACTTGGGGTGGCGGAGGCTGCCTATCAGGGTGGCATCGCTTACGCCCGCAGCAGGTTGCAAATGCGCGCTCCCACCGGGGCCAAATATCCCGACCAGGCGGCGGACCCCATCATTGTGCATCCTGACATTCGCCGCATGCTGATGAAAATGAAGGTGATGAACGAGGGGTGCCGGGCGCTGGCCATGTGGATTGGCTATGAGCTTGATATCTCAACCAACCACCCGGATGCGGAAAAGCGCCAAGCCTCCGATGATCTGGTGGCCCTGATGACGCCAATCGTGAAATCCATGCTGACAGACCAGGGTTTCAACGCCGCCAATGACGGGGTGCAAATTCACGGCGGGCATGGCTATATCCGCGAGTGGGGCATGGAACAATTGATCAGGGATGCCCGCATCACCCAGATTTATGAAGGCACCAACGGCATTCAGGCGCTTGATCTGGTTGGCCGCAAGCTGCCGATGGGAACGGGCCGGCTGGCGCGCCAGTTCTTTCATCCCGTGGC
>JANMPF010000172.1:0-4998 GCA_031369725.1 Rhodobiaceae bacterium
GATATGAGTTTCACCGCCTGATCGGTCGTTCTTTCGGGCTCAATTCTTTACGTTCGTAAATTTTTATTAGCGCGTTGTAAAGATCGTGACTCCTTGCTAAGAAAGTGGTCTGTGTAGGTGGACGCTTGGGGGAATAGGTAACAGTGCGATCAAAGAAAATCGGAACGATGGAAGAATTTGCGCGCGCCGTTGGTCTGTCACGGCCGACCGTTTCCAAATTTTTCCATGACCCCACCTCGGTTCGCACCAAGACGCGGACCAAGATAGAGGCCACCCTCAAGCAAACTGGCTTTCGCCCCAACATTTTTGCCGTGAACCTCAACCGGCGCAGAACAAAAATAATTGGTTTGATTGTGCCAGACCCTACCGACCCCTTTTACATGACATTGGCCCGGAGAATTGAAACAGAAGCAACAGAAGCCGGATACTTGACGCTGGTACTGAGCTCAAATGGCAGGCCTGAAATCGAAGCCCGCGCCATCGAGACAATTACCGCACTCAATGTGGCAGGCGCCATTATTGCCCCCCTTGGTGAAAAATCGCAGCGCGCCAAGTTGAAATCGCTCGGCAAGGAAATGCCACTCGTTTACATCGATGCGCCGTTGGATGACGAAGGCCCGTTTGTTGGCACAAACAATTATCAAAGCATTCCGCTGATCACTGAATATCTCTGCAGATCGGGTGACCAGCCAACCTATTTCGACACACCAATTGTCAACAGCAATGCCATTGATCGTCGCAAGGCCTATATTGCGACGATGGAGAGGCTGGACTTTGAGCCACGCTTTGCCAATGTCCCCGTCGTCGGCAAATGGAACTTTGAGCAAGTCTCCTTCGAGGAAGCTTCAAGAATCCTCCGGCAAGGCAGCTTTCCGACGCGGACACTTCTTTGCTCCAACGACCGCGTGGCCTTTGGTGTTCTGGCTGCGATGTATCAGGCTGGCGTGAAAGTCGGTTACGGTCCCGATTGCCAATACCGCGTGGCTGGCCATGACAACCAACGTCTGAGTGCCTTCACCTGTCCGCCACTCACCACCGTATCGCAGGACTGTGACGAGATGGGAAGAATTGCTCTCGAACTGTTGTTTTCCAGAATTGATCACGATCAAACCGAGCAAAACGGCAACCTTGGCAAGGACCGCGTTCTGCTCAATGCGGAACTCGTGTTGCGCGAGTCAGCCTGAGGCAAAGCCCTATTTGCCCACCATCATGCGCACGATTTCGTCGCCAGTGGTTTCTTTCGGCTTGCGCTCGCCTGCATTCTCGCCGCGACGAAACACGACAATGCGGTCGGCAACTTCAAATATATCACCCAGATTGTGCGAGATGAAGATGATGCCCTTGCCTTGCGCTTTCAGCGATTGAATGAGGGAAATGACCTTGCGCTGTTCAGGCACCCCAAGAGCTGCCGTTGGTTCATCCATGATGACGAGACGGGCATTCCAATACATGGCCCTGCCAATGGCAACCGCCTGACGCTGGCCACCTGAGAAGGCTGCCACGGGCGCATCGAGACGGCTCACATGAAAGTCCAGTTTCTGCATGGTTTCCTGTGCTGCTTTCGCCATGCTTGCGCGATCAATTACCGGCAGAAATCCGAAGAGCCTCTTTATCGGCTCACGGCCAAGGAAAATGTTGTCACCGATCGTCAGGTTGTCGGCCAATGCCAAATCCTGGTAGATCGTCTCAATGCCGCTGTTGCGGGCTTCCTGCGGCGTGGAAAAGGCGATGCGCTTGCCGTCGAGAAAGATATCACCGTGATCATATTGGAACACGCCGGAGATCGCCTTGATCAGCGTTGATTTGCCCGCACCATTGTCGCCGGCAAGTGCTACAACCTCACCCGGGAAAATATCGAGCGAAACATTCGTCAGGGCATGAACGCCGCCGAAGCTTTTTGAAACATCTTTGGCCGCTAGGATGGGAGCCTGATTACTCAACTTGCCGTCCTCCCAGAAAACGCCGCTGGCTTTGGTCGACCAAAACGGAAATGATGATCACGCAGCCCACCGCAATGAATTGCCAAAAAGGTTCAACATCGATGAATACAAGGCCATATTGAATGACGGCGATGACAAGGGCTCCTGCCACCGTACCCCAGATCGTGCCGGAACCGCCAAACAGACTGGCCCCGCCGATGACAACCGCCGCGATTGAATCCAGCAGCAGTGGTTCGCCCGCCTGTGCCGCGCCCGCCGAAAAGCGGCCGGAATAAAGTGCCCCGGCAATGCCCGCAGTGACCGCCGAAAGGAAATAAATTTTCATTGTCAGATTTTTGATATTGATACCAGCGCGGCTGGCGGCCGCCTTGCTCGCCCCCATGGCATAGGTGTGCTGGCCAAAACGGGTCTGCGACAGAAGATAGTGCATGACAAGGCAGGCAATGCCGGTGAGGATCACCAGCATCGGAATGCCGAAAACCCGGCCGTTTCCAATATAGCCATACCACGCATTCGAAACCGGAATGGTCATGCCGCCGGCAAAAAGATAGGCAGCGCCCCGCGCCACGCCATACATGCCAAGCGTTCCGATGAATGCCGGCACCTTCAGATAGGCAATCATCCAGCCATTGACGAGGCCGGGAATGAAGGCAATTGAGGTGCCGGCAAGAAGGCCAATCAGCATGGCCGGAAACGGCCCAAGCCCAAGCTGCATTGCTGCGTAGTTGGCCATATGCGCAGCAATGACCGAGGCCAAACCCATGACAAAACCCAAAGACAAATCGATGCCCGCTGAAATGATCACAAAGGTCTGTCCAAGCGCCAGCATAAGCGGCGCAGTGGCAAAAACCGAGATCGACTGCAGGTTATACAGGTTGAAGGCAAAACTCTGGCCATAGGCAATCCGCGACCAGGTCTCGAAGAAAATCGTCAGGAAGATGAGGAACAGCCACGCCCGCAGTTCGGCGATACGAACGAGGATCGCTTTGCCATTGGTCAGGCTTGTTGTTGCGGCCATGAATACTCTCTCCCGTCAAGACTATGATACCAGCCATCGTCCATGCAATGGACGGTGGCTGGCCAGTTTGTGTAGGCAGGGAGATTTATTCGCTCTTGTAGAGATACCTGTTGATCTTCGGGTCGTCGATATTGTCTTTCGTCATCACCGAGAAGCCAGTGCCAATGGCGGTCGGAACCGGATTTCCAGTGACAAAAGCATAGGCCGCCATGAAACCAAAGTATCCGATTTCGGCGGGATGCTGGGCTATGGTCAGCTCGAAGGTGCCATCCTTGAGCTGGGCCACGATCGATTCCGGCGCATCGAAGGCTGCGATCTTGATCTTGCCTCCCTTACCCGCCTGCGTGATGCCGTTGGCGCTGCCCGATGCCGAGAACAGATTGGCCCCGAACACGCCTGCGAGATCGGGCACACGGCCAATCACGGCCTGAACCTGTGCGGCAGCCTTGTTGGCATCGTCGTCATTGAACTGGGTATCCAGAATCTCGATACCCTTATAGTTCGCCATCTCAAGCTTGAAACCTTCTTCGCGCTGATCGGTGGTCGAAATGCCGGGCTTCACACTGGACACATAGACCTTGCCCTTTTCACCAATGGCCTTGGCAAGGGCGCGCGCCGCCATGCGGCCACCGAGCACATTGTCAGAAGCGACATAGGAGATCGGGAAATCGACGTCACCCGCACCCGTCTGGAACACTCCGGTGCCGATAAAGGTGTCGACGCAAACAATCGCGATGCCCGCGTCATGGGCCTTCCTCAGAGGCTCGATGAGCTGTGTCTTGTCGTTGGGTGCAATCAGAATGGCGTTTGGCTTCTTGGCGATGATCGCGTCGATAATCGGAACCTGCAGGGTGGCGTTCCATTCGGCGGCACCCTGATAGATAAGATCGACGCCAACGGCCTTCGCGGCAGCTTCCGCGCCGTGATGCATCGTGACGTAGAAGCCGTCTGCCGTAAGGCCCGGGATCAGTGCAATTGAGACTTTGTCGGCGGCTGATGCTTTTCCGGCAATCAGCGAAGTGGATGCCGCGGCAGTTGCAGCACCCATCATCCTAATCAGTGAACGACGCTCCATGGTTTTCTCCCAAATTTTGAATACAAACGAACACGCCTCGTTAGGTGGGCTGTCCTGTCATTGATCATTGCAATATTCTTGTTACTCGTCAACTAAAATTTTTACGCGCGTTAACAATAGAATTGTGCATGTCGTCGCCTTACTCCGCTTCGGGCATGGCACGGACCCATTCCATGCGCTGTTTGAAATCCTTTGCGCCAAACGCCAGTGACCCCATGACAATTGTTTCCGCACCCGCCTTGCGCAGGCCCGCAACCGTATGTTCCCGGATGCCGCCATCGGCCGCCAAAATGATGCGCCGGGGCTGTGCGGCAATCAACGCCCGCGCCTCGCGCAAACGAGGTTCTGCCTGTTCATCGAGCCCTTTGCCCTTGACACCCATGAGCGTCCCGAGAAATGTGAGCATGCTGATGCGATCAAGAAAGGGCTTGGCGGCAGAAACCGGGGAATGCAGTTGCATCACAATACCGGAGGCAACACCCTTGGCGTGGATGAGGTGAAGTGCGGCATCGGCGTTGGCATTTTCAACATGGATACTGATGAGGTCCGCACCCGCCTCGGTGAACTGCTCAATCTGATCGATGAGAATGGCATCGGCCACCATGAGATGCACATGTAAAGGCTTTGCCGTGGCACGCCGCGCCGCTGCCACAATGTCCGGAAAAAACAGTAGCGCTGGCGAGAAATGTCCATCAGCCACATCGACGTGAAATATATCCGTAAAGCTTTCGACGCGGGCGATGTCGTCCGCCAATCTTCCCAAGTCTGCTGACCACAGTGACATTTCGGCAAGCAATCGATCAGCCGGAAGTTTTTCGATCCAGTCAATTGCGGGGCGAAGCTGGCTTGCTGCGGTCATGGCGTGGTTCCTCCTAAATTTGAAATGGTGGATAGAAATTGCGCCAGGGTCGCGCGAAATTCAGCAACATGCTTTGGCTTGTCCGTTGCTTTCGGGGTGATCTCAA
>JANMPF010000498.1:0-3325 GCA_031369725.1 Rhodobiaceae bacterium
CAGAAACCGACCGTGCTGTGGTTCACCGGTCTTTCCGGTGCCGGCAAATCCACCATCGCCAATCTGGTGGAAAAAAAGCTCCATGCGTTGGGCCACATGACCTATTTGCTCGACGGTGACAATGTGCGCCACGGCCTTAACCGCGATTTGGGCTTTACCGATGCCGACCGCGTGGAAAATATCCGCCGCGTGGCGGAAGTCTCCAAGCTCATGGTTGATGCAGGCCTCATCGTGCTCGTCTCGTTCATCTCTCCCTTCCGCGCCGAGCGTCTCATGGCGCGCGAAAGTGTCGAGAACAACGAGTTTGTGGAAATCTTCGTTAATACAACCCTCGCCGATGCCGAAAAACGCGACGTCAAGGGTCTTTACGCCAAGGCAAGGCGTGGCGAGATCAAGAACTTCACCGGCATTTCCTCAGCCTACGAAACCCCAATCGATCCTGAACTTTCACTCGATACAGCCAAACTCACGCCCGAACAGGCCGCCGATGAAATCGTCGGCTATCTCTCAAAGCAGAACCGCTTGACGAAGGCGTAAAGAGCAGAATTGACAACTATACGCCATTGGCGTATAGAACGACCATGCAAGTTACCGTTGTTGAAACGCCAACTTACCTCGTACGCGCTTCAAAGGTAATGACTTCCGCTGAAATGAATTCTGTGGTGGATTTCGTTTCGAGGACACCGGAAGCTGGCGACGTCATCAAGGGTTCTCGTGGATTGCGCAAAACCCGCGTGGCACTTGCAGGTCGCGGCAAGAGCGGCGGTGCAAGAGTGATCTATTGGTATTACAACGAGGGCATCCCCGCCGTTTTGTTGTGGGCTTTCGCCAAGAATGAAACAGAAAATATTACAAAGTCGCAATTGGCAACCCTGGCAAAATATGCGGAAGCCCTGCGCACTGACTTCAGGAGATTGAAATGAAAAAGTCCAATTTTGATGGCTTGTTGAAAAGCCTTGGTGAGGCCAGGGAGTTTGCTCGAAAGTCATCATCGGGTGGTTTCAAGGTACATGTCCCAAGCGATGTCAATGTTGCGGAAATTCGCGCTGCAACGGGCCTCAGCCAAAGCGACTTTTCCGATCAAATCGGCGTTTCTGTGGCAACCCTGCGAAACTGGGAACAGCGCCGCCGGACCCCGGAAGGCCCGGCGCGGGTGTTGCTTGCCTTGCTGGCAAAAAACCCCAAGATCGTGCAACGACTTTTGGGCAACGCGGCATGATCATTTTTGGGTCAAAGGTTTGGGCTTGTATCTCCGCCGCCCCGCCACTATTTAGTCACAATGTCAGCCATCTCCGTTTCCAATCTCTCCAAGGTTTACAAGTCCGGCTTCGAGGCACTCAAGAACATCAATCTTGAGATTCGCACCGGCGAAATCTTCGCCCTGCTCGGCCCCAATGGCGCGGGTAAAACCACGCTCATCAGCATAATCTGTGGCATCGTCAACAAATCCTCAGGCACCGTGTTGGCCAACGGCTTTGACAACGTGTTGGATTACCGCGCCACCCGCTCGCTTATTGGCCTCGTTCCGCAAGAGCTCACGACCGATGCTTTTGAAACTCCGTGGGCCACCATAAATTTCAGCCGCGGTCTTTTCGGTCTTTCACCGAACCACGCCTTTACCGAAAAAATCCTCAAAGACCTGTCGCTCTGGGACAAGAAAGACAGCAAGATCATGACGCTGTCCGGCGGCATGAAGCGCCGCGTGTTGATCGCCAAGGCGCTCTCCCACGAACCCAAAATCCTGTTCCTCGATGAACCCACCGCAGGCGTAGACGTGGAGCTTCGCCGCGATATGTGGACCCTCGTGCGCGAACTTCGTGAAACTGGCGTCACCATCATTCTCACCACCCACTACATCGATGAGGCCGAAGAAATGGCCGACCGTATTGGCGTGATCAACAAGGGTGAAATCGTTCTCGTTGAGGACAAGAAGGCTCTCATGGCCAAGCTCGGCAAAAAACAAATAGCGCTTGAGCTTGCAACACCCCTCAAGACCATTCCCAAGACGCTGGCCAAGCACCAGCTTGAGCTTTCCAACAACGGCAAAACCCTCACCCATACCTATGACACCAAAGTGGCAAGGAATGGCATCACCGCCCTTCTTGATGACCTCAAGCACGCCAAAATCACCATCACCGATCTTGAAACCAGGCAAAGCTCACTTGAGGAAATTTTCGTGAGCCTCGTGCGGGAGCCCACATGAATTTCAACGCCATAAAATCCATCTACCGTTTTGAAATGGCGCGCGCCGGCCGCACGCTCATGCAAAGCATCATCTCGCCTGTCATTTCAACATCATTATATTTCGTGGTGTTCGGCGCAGCCATCGGCTCGCGCATCCAGGAAATTGACGGCATCAACTACGGCTCCTTCATAGTTCCGGGCCTTGTCATGCTCTCGCTGCTCACCCAAAGCATTGCCAATGCGTCTTTCGGTATCTATTTTCCGCGCTTTGTCGGCACCATATTTGAACTGCTGTCTGCACCGGTTTCCTATTTGGACCTTACCATCGCCTATGTCGGTGCCGCTGCCAGCAAATCGATTATCCTTGGCCTGATTATTCTCGCAACCGCCGCCCTCTTTGTGCCGTTGCAAATCCTGCATCCCTTCTGGATGCTGGCCTTCCTTGTATTGACCGCGGTCACCTTCAGCCTTTTCGGTTTCATTATCGGCATCTGGGCGGATGGTTTTGAAAAGCTCCAGCTCATCCCGCTATTGATCATCACGCCGCTTACCTTCCTCGGCGGCAGTTTTTACTCCATCAACATGCTGCCCGGCATCTGGCAAAAAATCAGCCTGTTCAATCCGGTGGTTTATCTGATCAGCGGCTTCCGCTGGAGCTTCTATGGCAAGTCGGACATTTCCATCGGCATAAGCCTTTTGGCGATTGCAGCTTTCCTGGCAGTCCTGCTCGCCACGATTGCGTGGATATTCAAAACCGGCTACCGCTTGAAGAATTAGTTTTGCCCGCCATCCCCGGGGAAAAACTCCTAATGGCAGCCTAGCTCCAGGAGAATGCCCGGAACCAGGGGTTGGAACGTACCCAGCTCAATCATGCCTGCCACCGCTTCAATATCCGTGGAGAACTCCCGGTCTTGCTCGCGCGACGCTGCCTTTGAACGCACCAGCCCGTGGGTTTCTTCCAGCGGTTTGGAAGATTTGAGCGGCCGCCTGAAATCAATACCCTCGGTTGCGGCCATGAGTTCAATGGCAATGATGCGGGCGAGATTTGCCGTCATGGGCCCAAGCCTGCGCGCCCCATGGGTCGCCATGGAAACATGGTCTTCCTGATTGGCGGATGTTGGCGCTGAGTCAACGCTGGCGG
>JANMPF010000503.1:0-2879 GCA_031369725.1 Rhodobiaceae bacterium
ACAAGCGCGCCATGCCGGGCCGCATCATTGGCGTGTCGATTGATGCTGAAGGTGACCGCGCCCTGCGCATGGCCATGCAAACCCGTGAGCAACACATCCGCCGTGAAAAAGCCACCAGCAACATCTGCACCGCCCAGGTGCTGCTCGCCATCATTGCCTCCATGTTTGCGATTTACAACGGCCCCGCCGGCATTCGCAAAATGGCCCAACGCACCCACCGCATGGCGGAAATATTCGCCGCCGCCGTTACGGGCTTTGGTTATGAAGTTAAAACGAAAGCCTTCTTCGATACGGTGACAATCCACGTTCCCGGCCGCGCCCACACGCTGTTTGCCCGCGCCAAGGAAAAGCGCATCAACTTGCGCTTTGTCGATGCTGATCATTTGGGCATCAGCTTTGACCAGTCCACACGGCGCGAAGAACTGAACCGCCTTCTTGCCGTGTTCAAAACCGATGCTGCAGTGGACCTTGATGCCATCGACTATGTCGCCAAGGAAACCATCCCAAAATCACTCCAACGCACCTCGAGCTATCTCACCCATCCCGTATTCGAAATGTACCACTCCGAAACTGAAATGCTGCGCTACCTGCGCCACCTGCAGGCCAAGGACGTGGCCCTTGATCGCTCGATGATTGCACTTGGTTCCTGCACCATGAAGCTGAATGCCACGACGGAAATGATCCCTGTCACCTGGCGCGGCTTTTCTTTGCTGCATCCCTTTGCACCCCTGGAGCAAACCCAGGGTTACCAGCAGCTTTTTGAAGAACTAGAGGCCATGCTGGCGGAAATCACCGGTTTTGACGCAGTGTCCCTGCAGCCCAATGCCGGAAGCCAGGGCGAATATGCAGGTCTTCTCGCCATTGCGGGTTATCACGCAGCGCGCGGCGAAAGCCACCGTGACATCTGCCTCATTCCAATTTCAGCCCACGGTACAAACCCCGCATCGGCCGTCATGGCCGGCATGAAGGTTGTTGTCGTGGCTTGCGATGAGTACGGCAATGTGGAAGTGGCCGATCTCAATGCCAAGGTGGAAGCCAACAAGGCCAATCTCGCCGCCCTGATGATCACCTACCCCTCAACCCACGGCGTGTTTGAAACGGCCATCAAGGACATTTGCGCCGCCGTTCACAGCCATGGCGGACAGGTGTATCTCGATGGTGCCAATCTCAACGCCCAAGTGGGTGTCACCCGCCCGGCGGAATTGGGTGCTGACGTCTGCCACATGAACTTGCACAAAACTTTCTGCATTCCCCACGGCGGCGGCGGCCCAGGCGCAGGCCCCATTGGCGTAAAAGCCCACCTGGCACCATTCCTGCCGGGCCACAACGTGGTGGATGGTGTAAATCCGGCAGCTGGCCGCGATCAATCGCATGGGGCTGTCTCTGCAGCACCCTGGGGCTCTGCTTCCATACTGCCGATCTCATGGACCTACATCGCCATGATGGGTGGCGAGGGGCTGCGCCAGGCTACCATCATGGCGATTCTCAACGCCAACTACATGGCCAAGCGCCTGAATCCGCATTTCCCCGTACTCTACACCGGCCCCGGCGGCTTTGTGGCCCACGAATGCATCATTGACCTCCGCTGGCTGAAAGAACGCACCGGCATCACAGTCGAAGACGTGGCCAAGAGACTGGTAGATTACGGTTTCCATGCCCCCACCATGTCATTCCCTGTGGTCGATACTTTGATGATCGAACCCACCGAGTCCGAATGCAAGCGCGAGCTTGATCGCTTCTGCGATGCCATGATCGAAATCCGCAAGGAAATCGCCGAGGTGGAGGAGGGCAAAGCTGACAAGCTCGACAACGTGCTGAAAAACGCCCCCCACACACACAGGCTCTTGCTTGGCGATTGGAAGCACCTTTACTCAAAGGAAAAGGCCTTCTTCCCGCTCAAGGGCTACGTCAATGACAAATACTGGCCACCCGTCGCCCGCGTTGACAACGTCTTCGGCGACCGCAACCTCGTCTGCACCTGCCCACCCATGGCCAACTACATGGAAGCGGCGGAGTAGGCAATTTGACAAAATCGCCAATTCTGACTAGTCTGACTAGTTGGAATTGGAGAAAGTCATGAATAAATATACGCGCGTCTGGTCTTTGCAAGATGCAAAAGCCCGTCTCAGCGAAGTGATCCGCTTGGCGCAATCCGAAGGACCACAATTGGTCACTGTTCACGGCAAATCGGCCGTGACGATTACTGCAGCACCCAATGAGATGAAGCCAGAGCACAAATTGACCGGGGAAGACTTATGGAAAGCATTGAGCGCAGGTCCGAAGTTTGACTTGGAAATTCCAGAACGGCCCAAGGATGGTTTTTTTAGGGATGTTGATTTGTGATCCGTTGGCTGCTTGATACCAATGTAATTTCTGAAACACGAAGGCCCCAACCATCCCGCGAGGTAGCCGCATGGATTGGTAAGATTGACAATGAATGCCTGTACACATCCACAGTTAGCATTGCCGAGTTAAGATATGGTGCAGGATTGCATCCCGATCATTTGATCCAAGTAGAGATAGCAAATTGGATCGAACAATCGTTACGAACTTGGTTTGGGAAGAGAATTTTCTCAGTTGACGAAAATGTATTGCTCAATTGGCGAATTTTATCGCGGAAAAACCAATTGGCGAGAAATCCAACCCCGCCAGTCGATCTCTTAATCGCAGCCGTTGCTTACAGTCATGGCACTGCAATCGCCACACGAGATGTAGCACCATTTGTCGCTTGTGGCTTGCCAGTACTCAACCCATGGACAGGCGAACGCTTTAACGGGGCTTAATTCAGCCGGCTCTTCACCGCAGCGATTGACTCGTCAACCAGTTTGACGCCCTTGGCACCTTTAACAGCTTCACCGACCAGCTTTGAAGCAGCAGCG
>JANMPF010000507.1:0-9348 GCA_031369725.1 Rhodobiaceae bacterium
CCAGTTCGTCGGGATTAACCGCTTTGTGGCAGTCGAAGCTTGGCCCAGTTGCTGCAGGTGCTGGCGAGGCAACACCCATAATCGCCATTGCGATACATCCCAGAAGCGTTCGTCGCATCGCCCTTGCCTCACTTGACGGTGTTGCAGTTGTCGCAACAGCGTACAGTATACATCCTGAAACGCCTGGAGCGCAAAAAGAACGAAAGACCAGCGTCATCTCAAATGGTAGGACAGACCTAACGTCAAAATATTAAAATCGTTCAATTTCAATATGTTATGAGTGAAATTTGGCGGAGGGGGAGGGATTCGAACCCCCGGAAAGCTTTCACTCCCAACGGTTTTCAAGACCGTCGCAATCGACCACTCTGCCACCCCTCCGTAAGGAAACCTGGGTCAGTCGGACAGCCGTGTAGCATTATGGGAGAAGGTTTCAAGCTATAATCGACGAAAAGCCATATTCAAGACCAGTTTGCCCTAAGCTGCATTTCTTTCTTGCCGCAAACCTATCAAGTGAAAATTCATGAGTTCGCCCAAACGTGACCGACCTATCGGCGCATCGTGAACTCGCTGCAGGAACATGACGTCGAAATTGGTATTGCCTTCAAGCATAACAGGGCCAATTTCGGTTAGTGCAATGTCCCATCCAACCAGCATGCGGTGTGGAAATGCTTGGTGGGCATAAACTGCCATGTCACGAATCGCGGGCCATTCCTGCAAAATCCTGCGCTTGATTGGTGCACCTGTTGCCGGATGATTTTCGTATCGCAAGTGTGATGTCATCAAATTGTCACCGGTAATCTCGCCCAACTCGCCGCTCGAAAGGTTGATCGGCGCGGCGTATTCCTCATCAGGCAGGTGTTTCCACTTGGGCTCAAGCTTGGTCAACAGCCGCAGCATTGCAAGGGTTACCTCAGGCTCACCCCGCTCATTCTGGCACGTCACAACCCGCATGGTGATCAGGGAATCAATGGCGAGATCAGCGATGCTTGGATGGTTTTTCAGCCAGGCTTGTACCAGCATTGGGTGTTCGGCAGAGTTCGCCTTGAGAAGGCTAAACACCCCCTGCAGATCATGCCGATGCCCATCTGCGCCAATATATGCCCCCGGGGCCACATAGTGGAAGGCAAACGTGCCAGCAGCACCCATGCCATGCTGGCGTTTGCAAAACAGGTCTTTCTCGAACGCTGCCAACGTAGAAAACGTCTCGATTTTGCCCGCACTGACAGTTGCAAGCGTTTGCGGAAATGGAATGCCATGGGTTGCGCAGCATTTGGCAAACAGTGCCTTGTCACCCATCTCGCTGGTGGGAAACGGGCTTGTCGACCGATTGTTGAGTGCGTACAGCAGACCATTCTTGGTTTCATAACGGGTCAAGTAATGGGGTGCATCCTGCAACTTTGCGGTTTTATAAAGTTCCTGGGCATAATAGCTTGGCGGATCAATCCCGCCGTCAAACCACAATGACGTCATCTCCCAAATTTGCAACAGAATGGGCTTCCCGGTTGACCGTTTAATGATTCGCCCAGTGGTCAAAGCTAGCCAGGTGACAACCATGAGCACTGCAATTTCCTGGAATACCGGATAAAATGCAATCGCAACCGGTGGATGTTTGGCACCATGATAGAGTTTGCAGTCATAATAGGCGTTCCTCGCATTTGATCCGACAAACAATCCGCCAAATGCTGCACTCAGGCGATCGGCGACTGAGGCCGTTCCAGATATTTTTTCAGCCCGCGAAAGTGCCAGCGAAACGATATAGAGTTCTATGCAAAGTAATTCCGCAAACTCTGTCGAAAATGTAAACTCCGGAACCGAATATGAATATCCAAGGAGATGGCCAGATTGGGTCGTTTCAAATAGAATGGAAAGAAATTGAAAAACCACTGTTGCCTGCAGGCAGCGCACACCCCAAACATATTCCCGGGGCAGCCTTGTTGACCAAAACAAAGCTGCAGCAATGATAATGGCAAGTGCTGCTTTGAGAAAATTGCTGAGGCTCTCGTAACCGGATGATTGCCAAATGTGGCGGGTATCGGCGAACCAGTCAGCTGATTCCAAAACCGAGATTGCAACGATGGCGATGGTGGCCAGCGTCCAGTAACGCCTCTGGCTGCCACTTGGGTCACTCGCCGAAAGCTTTACAACTGTCCCCATGACACCGGTAAAAATGGCAAGCCACAAGGCAAGCTCCAATGGTGAAAACTCGGAGTTTCCCCATGCCGGAAACTCAATTTGGGCCAGCAGGCTGACGGCTGCATAGGCAGTACTCATCACGAGAAGCAGCGCAATATTCTTGCGTGATGGAAACCAGGTGGTGAAAATAAGGTTCATTCGAGCGCCTTGCCTTTGCTGACCGTTGTAGACAGCTTCAAACATAGACGGATTTAAGACAACATCTGCAATCGAAAAGCGTGTTACAAATTTGTAAGATAGGGCCTAGTCAGCATAGCTTGCGTCCGACGCATCGAGAATGGACTTCATTTCAGCAAAATGGGCGTGAAATTGCTCACGGTCACCTTCCCATTCCTGCGCGGTTTTTTCCGCCACCTTTGCGTTCATCACATGCAAAGCTTGGCCGGTTTGATAGGCGAGAACCAGATTGCGGCAGGAACGTTCCAAATAATAGGTAAGGTCATAGGCCTCGGCCACACTTGCTGCACAAACCAGCACACCGTGATTGCCCATCATCATGATGGATTTGTTGCCCATGAGGCGCGCCAGTCGTTCACCCTCTTCGTCAGTATTGGCCATGCCACCGTAGTCCATGTCAAACGCCACACGGTTGAAGAAGCGCGCCGTATTCTGGTCAATCGGCTTGATTTCCGGATCGGCGAGGGAAGCAACGGCAGTGGCATAAGGCGTGTGCAAATGCATGATGCAGCGCGCCTGTGGGAGCAGGGCGTGCAGGCGGCCATGCAGCGACCAGGCAGTCAAATCCGGGGCATTTGGCCGCTCCATGGTGGAATGATCGTCCGTATCAAGCAAAAGCAGTTCCGACGCCTTGATCTTGGAGAAGTGCCGCCAGCGCGGATTCATCAGGAATTTCTTCCCGTCATTTGAAACTGCCTGACTAAAATGATTGGCAACCGCCTCATGCCAGTCATTTTTGGCCGCCAGCCTAAAAGCTGCCGCAAGGTCAACACGCAATTGCCATTCGTTGGAGTCATGGCTGCGATGGCTGTTCAACTTCGTAACGTTGCTCATGACTCGTTCCCTCTGCTATTGGCGGAGGAAACTAGCCGAGATATAGTAACGGAGCAAATGCTGTGATCGAATGGATAGCTTGAAGAATTGGAATGGGAGACCGATGGTGACTTACTGCAAAAAGCTGGGTGCGGTGGTACTTATGGCCATTGGCTTTGCAAGCCATGCCATGGCCGATAGCGGCGCCAATGGCGTTTGGATCATGGAAAATGGCAAAGTTACAGTCCGCATCTCGCCGTGCGGACCAAACCTATGTGGCACCATCATTGCGCTGGCAAAACCCTTGAACAAACAGGGCAAACCGAAGGTTGACAAGGAAAATCCGAATGCCGCATTGCGCACCAGGCCCATAATCGGCCTGACGATTCTCTCCAATATGGAACCCCAAAGCGACAATAAGTGGGCAGGTACCATCTACAATGCTGACGATGGAAGAACCTATTCCTCATATATGAAGCTTTCGGGTGATCGCATGAAAGTGAAGGGGTGCGTCGCGTTCATTTGCAAGTCCATGAATTTTACACGAACCGACTGAGCGTTTAACGGCTTTCTGGAGTAGTGCTGAAAAGTGAAACGTGTTTTTTGTAGTTTGTTTGTTTGTGCGGTTTTGGGCAGCGCAACTCTGGCAATGGCCGAAACCTTGGGCGATTTGCCGTTCGCCAAAAAACTCAAACTTGCAAAAGTTGGCGATGAAGACGCTCAGATGGCTGTGGCGACAGCATACGAGCAGGGCAATGACGCTCGACTTGATCTCGCCGAAGCCGCAAAATGGTATCGCAAAGCAGCTATTCTTGGCAATGTCGAAGCGGAGTTCCGCCTCGCCCGCATCGTGAGCAAGGGCGCCAAAGGGCTCACTGCGGATCTGCCAACAGCCACCAAACTATATGAACTGGCTGCCAAGGGCGGTCATGTTGAAGCCCAGAATGCGCTGGGCCAAGCCTACCAAAATGGCTTGGGTGTAACTGCAGATAACACGAAAGCAGCAGAATGGTATCGCAAGGCTGCAGATGCCAAGCTCCCCGCCGCTGAAAATAATTTAGGCATTCTGTACCTGAATGGCAAAGGCGTAAAACGTGATTTGGCCGAGGCCTTCAAACTGTTTGAACGCGCTGCGAATCAAGGTGACGGCTGGGGTCTGAACAATTTGGGCGGCATGTACGAAATGGGCTGGGGGGTTCCCAAAGACTCAAAAAAAGCTGCAACCTACTACAAGCTGGCGCTTGAGAAGGGAATTTCATCGGCCCAGGCCAACTTGGCAAGAGTTGTTCCTGTCCCACAAAATTGATGCTCAACACTTGGTTAACCAAGCAATTCAACTCTAAATTTACGGACTTTGCGCAAATACTCCTGTTGTGGCTTCGTGGTAACGCGAAGATTAGGGCCGGGGGGCCCGAGGAGTTTGCATGGTTAAGTTTATGGTCGTGTCCTGTGCCCTGCTTTCAGCTGGTCTCATCCTTTCGGGCTGCGCATCACATACCTATAAACACACTGCAAAGCTTGACCCCTTTGCTGGCAGGGGAAGCCCTTACTACACCGGCAAAGGAAAAATACCATTCGGCGGTGGCCGCTACCAGCTTGGCAGTCCCTATCAGGTTGCCGGCCGCTGGTTCACCCCACGTGAACAACCCGGCTACGATAAAACCGGCCTGTCGTCCTGGTATGGCGAGGCCTTCCACCGTCGGCAAACGTCAAACGGCGAGTGGTTTGACATGGCAACGCTTACTGCTGCCCATGCAACGCTGCCGCTTCCAAGTTATGCCAAGGTAACGAATCTTGAAAACGGCAGAACGATAATTGTGCGCATCAATGACCGTGGGCCATTTGTGGATACACGTGTTTTGGATGTATCCAAACGAGTGGCTGAAATATTGGGTTACAAGCAACAAGGCACGGCCAACGTCCGGGTACAATATATAGGCCCGGCACCTTTGAATGACACGGGCAGCCACCTCATGGCCATGAACCGTGAACTGAAGCGCGGCACACCATTGCGCCGAATGATTGCCGCTGCCAATGGTGACAGAGCGCAAGATTTTCAAGTGGCCAAAGCAGAGTCCGCACCTGTGCAACAAGTGGAATATGCAGAGCAACCGGTTCAGCAATTTGAACCAAACCAAGCCGCCTCGGTGAACTATTTCGTGCAAGTTGGCTCTTTTGCCGATCCTGACAATGCCGAACGGATAAGACAACAACTATCAGACGTTGGCCCCGTTCAAGTGGCAGAACTTATGGGTTCCAACGGGCCAATTTACCGTGTGCGGCTAGGGCCCTTGCACGATGCCGACGAAGCCCAAGTGGCACTCAACCAAGTTTTTGGTTACGGCCTGGCAGATGCCCGCGTCATTGCAACCCTTCTTGAACAGGCCTCGCTCCAATAAAGCTTCGCGTTGATTTTGTGGCGAAAGCCCACTAACTTCATCTTCTTCAAAGAGGTGAGTAGTGATGTGGCGCCATACAATTGCCAACGTATTGATTTGGCTTGCTTTACTTGCCTCGCACGGTGTGGGTTATGCGCAAGACGCAGCGTTTGAAACCAAGGCGGCGGAAGCC
The DNA here is from genome assembly GCA_031369725.1 of Rhodobiaceae bacterium. Lineage (GTDB taxonomy): Bacteria > Pseudomonadota > Alphaproteobacteria > Rhizobiales > Aestuariivirgaceae > Aestuariivirga. The sequence continues at coordinate 5,755 of JANMPF010000507.1, forward strand.
ATTCTGGTTGATGCCAAGTCCGGCATCGTTTTCTTTGAGAAAAACGCCGATGATTTAATTCCGCCTGCCAGCATGAGCAAACTCATGACCATGACCTTGGTGTTTGAAGCGCTGAAAGCCGGCACCCTCAATCTCGACCAGGAAATATTGGTGAGTGAAGACGCTTGGCGACGCGGTGGCTCGTCATCCGGTGGCTCGACCATGTACGCAGAATTGAACTCGCGCGTTAAACTGTCCGATCTTATGCATGGTTCGATGGTCCAGTCGGCCAATGATGCCTGCATAGCCATCGCAGAAGCAATGGCGGGATCAGAAACAGCCTTTGCCGATCGCATGACCGCGCGTGGCCGTGAACTTGGCCTGCAGAAGGCAGTGTTCAAAAATTCAACCGGCTTGCCGGACCCCGAACATCTCATGAGTGTGCGTGATCTCACAATTCTTGCGCGCCACATTATTTTGGATTTCCCGGAATATTACAAAATCTATAGTGAACCCGAGTTCACCTGGAACAAGATAACCCAGCAAAACCGCAATCCTTTGTTGAAAGACTATCCCGGCGCCGACGGCATGAAAACTGGATACACCAAAGAATCCGGCTACAGCATGGTGGGTTCGGCAGTGCGCGATGGCAGGCGGCTTGTCATGGTGATAGCCGGCCTGAAATCGATCAATGAGCGCAAGGAAGAAGCACAAAAATTGCTCGATTGGGGCTTCCGCCAGTTCAAGCCGATTGATGTCTATGCCGCCGGTGAAACCGTGAGCAAGGCCCGCGTGTGGGGCGGAACGGAACGCTGGGTCAATCTCATAACCCCACGAGATGTAAGATTAGCCCTGTCGGCGCAGGAACAAGACAAGATTGAGGTGAAACTGAATTACACCGGCCCGCTGATGGCACCCGTAAAAGCTGGCCTGCAAATCGGCATGGTGCGTTTTTTGTTGGATGGGAAAACCATCTATGAAACACCACTCGAAACGGCCACATCAGTTGACGCGGTAGATTCCATGTGGAGCAAGGCCCTCGATAGCATTTTCATCATGGTTCTCGGCGGCTGATATGAACGGCAGATTTATTACTTTTGAAGGCGGTGAGGGTACCGGCAAGTCCACCCAGCTCAAACTCCTGGCCAGCGCGCTCGCAGCGCGCGGGTTTCATGTGGTGCAAACGCGTGAACCAGGGGGCACACCCGAAGCTGAAGCGCTGCGGAATCTGCTCGTAACCGGTGCCACAACACGCTGGACAGCAGAAGCGGAAGCCTTGCTGAACTATGCCGCACGTGATTGCCATCTGCATAAGATCATTCGGCCAGCGCTGGCTTCTGGACATTTTGTGCTATGTGATCGCTTCATGGATTCAACCCGCGCCTATCAAGGCTATGCCGGAAATTGCGATATGGCGTTGTTGGACTGTCTCGAAACCGCAATTGTAGGGACCACCCGACCTGACCTTACCCTGATCCTTGACCTCGATCCTGCCGAGGGTCTCGCCCGCGCCAGATCGCGCGGCGATGAAAGCGAAGATCGTTACGAACGAAAAGGGTTGGCATTTCATCAAAGATTGCGAAGCGGGTTTTTACAGATTTCCCAATCCAATGTTGCGCGTTGCCGCGTCATCGATGCGGCAGGTTCAGTGGGCGAGGTGGCTTCTGTTGTCCATGCGGCGGTTGGGCATTTGCTGGATGGCTGAAGACGACTATGACATTCGCGAAGTTGAATGGCATCCGCGCCTGACGCAAAACCTGCGCGGACATGCTGACGCTGAAGCAAATATGCGCCGGGCCTTCGGGTCCGGAAAATTGCATCATGCCTGGTTGATTGCCGGGCCAAAGGGTATTGGCAAAGCCAGCCTTGCGTATCGCTTTGCGGAGTTTGTCCTGTCCGCATCCAACCCCCGCACGCCGCAATGGATTGCATCACGGTCACACCCGGACCTTTTTGTGCTTGAACGCCTGTGGGATGTAAAAACCGGAAAACTCAAATCGGAACTGGGGGTGGATAACACGCGGCGGCTTTCTGAATTCTTTGGCCTCACCGCGGGCAGCGGCGGTTGGCGCGTGGCCATTATTGATACCGCTGATGACCTCAACAATGCCTCTGCCAATGCCCTGCTGAAGCTCATTGAAGAACCGCCGCCGAACTGCCTCCTGCTGCTTGTGTGCAACCAGCCTGGCCGGTTGCTGCGAACCATTCGGTCGCGCTGCATGCGCATCGATTTGCAGCCGTTATCGCACGACGAAACCAGGCACGTCGTTTCACATCTGCCGCTCAAGGAGCCACCTTCCCTGGCGGCATTGGATATCGCTGTCAGTCTGTCTGGCGGAAGCCCCGGACGGGCTTTGGACCTGTTGGGTTCTTCAGGAGCAAAATCCTTTGCTGCATTTCAAGTCATGGCAAACCTGGCACCTTCCACCCTGGTGGAGTTCGCCAACCGCTTCACTGCCAAATCCACCAGTGCCGATGATTTTGAAATCTTCTGTGACCTTCTCGAAGGCTGGGTGGGAACCAGAGCCCGTGCCATGGCTCTGCAGGGCAGGGGGCAGAACATGGCCGAGGCCTTCAGCGCAATAGGCCATTCCATTCGGCAAACAAATGCCCTAAATCTCGACCGACGCCAGACTGTTATACACGCACTGTCGTTAATCGGTGAGGCCCTGAAAACGGCCTGATCCCAGCATCTAAAGTTACGGAACTCATGCCAGACAAGAACTATTTGATCACGACCGCAATTCCCTATGCCAATGGTGCCCCCCACATCGGCCATGCCTATGAGCGCATCGCAACCGACGTGATGGCGCGCTTCAAGCGGCACGACGGCGAGAATGTTCTGTTTGTCACCGGCATGGACGAGCACGGCCAAAAGATGCAGCAAACTGCGGTGCGTGAAGGCTTGACACCAATTGCACTGGCGGATCGCACCGCCGCTCAATTTGAAGACATGGGCGACGTTCTGAATGCCCGTGCCGATGACATCGTGCGCACCACATCATCGCGCCACCGTAACGCGGTCCAGGATATTTGGAACCGCATGCAGGCCAATGGCGACATTTATCTCTCGCGCTATTCCGGCTGGTATTCGGTTCGCGATGAGCGCTTCTTTGTGGAAGATGAAACCGAGCAACGCGACGGCAAACGCCATGCCATTGAAACCGGAACTTTGGTGGAATGGATGGAGGAGGAAAGTTATTTCTTCAAACTTTCCGCCTATGCCAAGCCGCTTCTCGAGCACTACGCCAAAAACCCTGACTTCATTGTGCCGGAACAATACCGCAAGGAAATCATATCCTTCGTGGAGCGCGGGCTGACCGATCTCTCCATAAGCCGCACCACCTTTGATTGGGGCATTCCGGTTCCGGGTAATCCCGGCCACGTGATGTATGTATGGGTGGATGCGCTCACCAATTACATTACCGCCACAGGCTATCCCGATTTGTCACACTCGCGGGCCAAATTCTGGCCAGCCTCTGCCCATGTCATCGGCAAGGACATCACGCGTTTTCATGCCATCTACTGGCCGGCTTTTCTCATGTCGGCCAAGCTTCCGGTGCCCAAACAAATTGTGGTGCATGGTTTCCTGTTCAGCCGCGGCGAGAAAATGTC
>JANMPF010000533.1:0-1634 GCA_031369725.1 Rhodobiaceae bacterium
GTTACCCCGAACTGCAGGCTGGTGTCCTGGCGCAAAGCCATAACTTCCTTGCCGGCCTCCGCAATTCCACGGCCCTGATCTATGGCGAGTGCGGCGGCTATATGGTACTCGGCGATGCCATCATGGATGCTGAAGGCGAGACCCACGCCATGGCGGGCCTCCTGCCGCTCACCACCAGTTTTGCCACGCCCAAGCTGCATTTGGCTATCGCCAGCTTACACCCCTGGGTGGCCCGTGGACAAAGCCATTGCGCGCCCATGAGTTTCACTATTCAACCATCGAAAATGAAGGCAAGGCTGACCGACTGTTTTCTGCTTCTGATGCCACGGGCAATAGGATGGGTGAAATTGGCTTGCGGCGCGGCCATGTGATGGGCTCTTACGCCCACGTCATTTGTGAGGCACCATGAAACCAAGAGCCTTCATGCTGATGGGAACCGGGTCCGATGTTGGAAAGTCTCTCGTGGCCGCGGGTCTTGCCCGCGCTTTTGCCAATCGTGGCCTCAAAGTGATGCCCTTCAAGCCGCAGAACATGTCAAACAACGCAGCGGTTACTTCAGACGGTGGCGAAATCGGTCGCGCCCAGGCGCTGCAGGCACGTGCGGCACGCCAAGACTCCATTGTCCACATGAACCCTGTCCTGTTGAAACCGGAAACCAGCACCGGAGCACAGGTGATCGTGCAAGGCAGACGTGCCGCCACCATGACCGCCCGCGATTTTTTCAAAAACCGGCAGCAATTCCTGCCCGCAATTGTTGAAAGCTTCCAAATCCTCGCCAAACAGGCCGACCTCATTGTCGTCGAGGGTGCCGGAAGCCCGGCGGAAGTAAATCTGCGCGATGGCGACTTGGCCAACATGGGCTTTGCCAAGGCAGCGAACATTCCGGCATTTCTGCTGGGCGATATACACCGGGGTGGCGTGATTGCTTCCATCATCGGCACACTTGCCGTGTTGGACGCTGCCGACAAGGCCCGCCTCAAAGGTTTCATCATCAACAAGTTTCACGGCGACACCAGCCTTTTTGAGGACGGCAAAACCTACCTCGAAAAAGCCGGAAAGATTCCCTGCTTGGGCGTTATTCCCTACTTCGCAAATGCCAAAAACCTGCCTGCTGAAGATGCAGTGGCTTTGGAGGAAAGCCTCGTAACTAACTCTGCTGAATGCAAAATCGTGGTTTTGCGCCTGCCAAGAATTGCCAATTTCGACGATCTCGATCCGCTGCGCTTGGAACCCGGCGTTTGCGTGCAGTTCTTGGAATCCGGTCAAGCTATTCCTGGCAATGCCAACCTCGTCATCATACCTGGCTCAAAATCCACCATAGCGGATTTTGCAGCCCTCAAAGCTTCCGGATGGGATATCGATCTCAAGGCCCACGTGCGCCGTGGCGGGCAGGTTTTAGGCCTGTGTGGCGGCTATCAAATGCTGGGCATAAAAATACACGATCCACAAGGTCTCGAAGGTCCGGCGCAAAGCATTGATGGTTTGGGCCTGCTGGAAACGGTTGACGCGCCGCGTTTGAAGTTCGGCATCGGCGGAATCCAGTCGTTTTCGTCGTAATCGCCTTCGGCTTTCGCGTCCTTTTCGCCTTCGCGCCGCGCTTCTTCCCACGCGCTGTTGATCGCGTCCCAATCGAA
>JANMPF010000580.1:0-3292 GCA_031369725.1 Rhodobiaceae bacterium
ACAATCAGGCCGTGCGCTACGGCGTAGGCGTTGGCCGGGCCGGTTTTGCCTGGTCGGGTGAGGCGCAAATCGGCATGAAACGCCGCTGGCCCCGCTGGCTGCCGCCTGAAGAAATGGTCGTGCGTGATGAAAAGGCCAAAAAATGGGCCAATGGCATGCCTGGCGGCCCTGAAAATCCCTTGGGCGCGCGCGCCATGTATCTCTACGCCAACGGTGTCGATACCCTCTACCGCATTCACGGCACCAATGATCCTTCATCCATCGGCAAGGCCATGTCATCTGGCTGTGTGCGCATGCTCAACCAGGACATAGCCGATCTCTACTTGCGCGTCCCCATCGGCTCAAAAGTCATCGTGCTGCCATCTCAAGGGGCCTAGCACTTGAAGCTGCCACAAACCTGTGGCACATGCGGGGGGAGGTACTAAGGGACGGGATTGAATTTTGAAACGGTTGCGAAAAATTGTCAGCGTGAGTGTTGTTGCGCTTAGTCTGGCTGCCTGTGCGTCTGGCCCCAAGGGCATCCGCTTCACCGATGGTGCCAGGAGTTCCTCTCCAAAGCCACAGGCAGAACCCATCCGCAAATTCGCTGGCGCTGAAATTCAAACGGCAATTGCCGGCAAAACCTTTCAATACACCCGCAGCGACGGCAATGGTTTTGTCACCTATAATGCCGACGGTACCTTCACCTTCCAGGACGATACAAAAGGCAACGGCACCGGCAAATGGGAAACCAGCAACGACCAGTTTTGTGAAATCTTCGGTGCCAAGGCCATTCAGGAATGCGGCGAATTCAAAAGCACAGGAGATGCCTTCTTTGCGGCCAAATCACGCCTTGTTGAAATGAAAAACTAAAGCCGTTGGATATAGGGGTTGGTCTTGCGTTCCACCCCAATCTGGCTGGCACTGCCATGCCCCGGCAAAAACACCACATCATCACCCAGCGGCAAAACCTTGTCACGGATTGAGGCCAGCAGGATTTTCTCACTGCCATAGGGAAAATCCGTGCGGCCAATCGAGCCTTGAAACAACACATCGCCCATCAGCGCAAAACGGTTCTCATCATTAAAGAAAACCACTGACCCCGGCGAATGCCCGGGCGCATGAAATCGCAAACTTCAAATCCGCAACTGTAACCTCGTCACCCTCTGCCAGCCACCGGTCCGGTTCCACAACGCGGGCATCCGCCATGCCGTATTTGGCACCACTCTTGGGCAAGTCATTCAGCAGGAACAAATCATCCCGGTGCGGCCCTTCTATTTTTACCCCCAATGCATCGCGCAGCTCAGCAGCCCCGCCTGCATGATCAATATGACCATGGGTGAGCAATATCTTTTCGATCTCCACGCCCGATTGCGCGATGGCTTTCAGAATTTCGCCCACATCACCACCCGGGTCAACAATCGCCCCCCGTTTGGTTTCTTCATTAAAAACCAGCGCGCAATTCTGCTGAAAGGGTGTGACAGGAATAATAAGAACTTTGAGTTTGGCCATAATGTCAACTGCATAGCTAGGCTGCTCCCAGCGCGCAAGACGCAAAGCTTGCTTGCCTGATAAATGGGCAACCGCTACAGCCGACAAAGATTGAGAGGAAGCAAAAATCGTGCCGGGCTCACCCAAATACAGCAATCTCATTGCTGCAATCGCAACGATTGGAGGCACCCCATGGATAAGCAGCGCCTGATCAATCTCCTTGCTGCCATTTCTGCAATTACCGTGTTTGGCTTTGCCCTTGGGCTGATGTTTCCGTTGCTGGCCCTTCTGCTGGAAAAGCGCGGCATTGCTCCCAATGTGATTGGCTACAACACGGCCATGCAGCCCTTTGGCATCATGATCTCGGTGTTCACCACACCCATCCTCGTGCACAGGTTTGGCGCCAAATATGCAACGATTGGCGCTGCACTCGCCACTGCCACGGTTATTCTCATCTACCCCTACGTACCCGTTTACTGGTGGTGGTTTGGGCTTCGCATTCTGCATGGGTTGTTTGTCTCAACCCTGTTTGCAATCAGCGAGGCCTGGGTGGTCAAGTTCGCCGAAGGTGCCTATCGGTCGCGCATTCTGGCGGTTTACACCAGTGTTCTTGCCGCAAGCTTCGGCGGCGGCCCCGCTCTCATCACCTTGACCGGCATCGACACGCCCCTGCCGTTCATCATTGGCGCAGTCGTGCTTGCCATTGCGGCAGTGCCCATCTTCTTTGTGCGAGATGAAGAGGTTGATGGAGCCAACGAAACTCCGCTGTCGGTTTTCGCCTTTGTCCGCAAAGCCCCTATTCTCCTCCTCGGTGTGGGCATATTCGCCGTGATCGACGCTGCCTACCTCAGTTTTCTGCCGGTCTATGGGGTTAAAATGGGCATGACCCAGGCCACCGCATCGCTGGCGCTTACCGCCTTCATCGTCGGCAACACCGTATTGCAATTTCCCATTGGCTGGCTGGCGGATCATTTCCGGAAGCGTCTGGTCATGGGCGGCTGCGGGATTGTCGTTGCAATTGCAGGCGCACTCATCCCGGCGTCATTCGGCACCTGGGTATTCTGGCCCCTGCTCACCCTTGCGGGTGCCGCATCTGCCGGCATTTACACTGTGTCCCTGGCCGAACTGGGTGATCGTTTTTCAGGCCATGAACTTGTGACAGGCACAGCCTCGTTTTCAACCACCTGGGGCATTGGTGCCCTGCTCGGTTCACTGGTGGCGGGCTGGTCCATTCAAAGCTTTGGCCCCAATGGCTTGCATTACTCCATCAGCCTGATATTTGCGTTGTTTCTGGTTATCATGATAACGCGTGAATTCAGAAACAGCGTGAGTCCCAATGCCGCCAATTGACAAGTCACACTATTTCACCACCGTAAGGGACTTTCTGCGCCTTGCCGTAAGCGGCTTTCGCGAGGCCAAACTCTCCCACGGGCATGGCGCATCAAACGCCGTCGATGAGGCAGCCTTTCTCATTCTTGAAACTCTCAACTTGCCGGTGGACGATATCAACCCGTGGCTCGATGCAACGCTGCTTCCCGGTGAACGAAAGAAACTGGCAGCCATCATTGAAGCCCGCATCACTACGGGCAAGCCCGCCGCCTATCTCACCCAACGCACCTATATTCATGGCGTTCCATTCTATGTCGACGAGCGCGTGATTGTGCCGAGGTCATATATTGGCGAATTGCTGTTCGCAGGCCTGTTCGGCGGCGCTGGCTATAACCTCATTGAAGATACGCAAAGCATAAATTCCGTGCTTGATCTCTGTACCGGTTCCGGCTGCCTTGCCATTCTTGCCGCCGGCGTTTTTCCCAATGCCGCC
>JANMPF010000005.1:0-3375 GCA_031369725.1 Rhodobiaceae bacterium
GCAATCACCCCACCGGGAAATTTCTTGCTCACGCCACGAATGGATACGATTGGTTCGGTCATCATCAGCCTTTGCCAGATTTTTCCGGTGCTTGAAGTTTCATGGCAATAATGGTTGCCACCACCGTAATCACGATAAGAACAGTGGACGCCGCATTGATTTCAGGCGACACGCCACGGCGCACGAGGGAATAGACCTTCACCGGGAAGGTTACCGTTTCGGGACCGGACGTGAAGAAGGTGATCACGAAGTCGTCCAGCGACAAGGTGAAAGCCAGGAGTGCGCCAGCCACAAGGCCCGGCATCATGAAAGGCACAATCACTTTCCAGAAGGTTTGCCACTCGCTTGCGCCCAGATCCTTTGAAGCCTCTTCCAGCTGGCGATTGAAGCCAACAAGGCGCGAGCGCACGACAATGGCCACAAAGGGAAAACAGAAAGCCACATGGGCGATGATGATGTTCGCCAGGTTGAGCGGCCATGGCATGGCAATCACGGTGGTCATCATGCCGGTGACATTGAAGAACAGCAGCAGGGCGACACCCATGCAGATTTCCGGAATGACGATTGGCAGGCCCATGAAGGCTTCGTATGACCCTTTGAACGGGAAACGGAAGCGCCACAGCATGAGGGCAATCATCGAGCCTATAATGGTTGAAATGATGGTGGCGATAAAGGCAATCATCAATGAGTTGGTCATGGCCTCGATAAGGGCGCTGTTGTTCCAGGCCTTGGCATAGTTATCAAGGGTGAAGCCGCGCCAGACGACGCCGCGCCTGTCGGTGTTGAACGAGAACGCGATGAGCGTCACGATCGGCACATAGAGCATGACGTAAATCACGGCGAAAAGGATTTTCAGCCACAGCCTACTGCCATAATCGAGGGGGCCGGAGCCGGGTTTCAACTGGGCAGCCATCAGACGTCCACCCCCTTGCTGCGTTTGGCAAGGAAGGCGCGGATCATCAACGCCGCAAAGGTTGCAAACATCAGCATGAAGGAAATGGCAGCGCCAAACGGCCAATCATTGGCGGCCTTGAACTGGCGTTCGATCACATTGCCAATCATCACGGCATTGGCACCGCCCAGCAGGTCTGGCGTGAGGAAGGAGCCGAGGCAGGGAATGAAAACCAGAATAATGCCGGTCACGATACCCGGCATGGTAAGCGGCACGGTAACTCTGAGGAATGTGGTGAATTGCGAAGCGCCAAGATCGAGGCTGGCTTCAAGGTATGCCTTGTCGAGGCGCTCGATGGTTGCATAAAGCGGCAGCACCATGAAAGGCATGTAGACGTAAACCAGCCCGAAGATCACCGCGAAGTTGTTGTACAACATTTCATAGGGGCCGAGCCCGACGACACCAAGTGCCGCGTTCACGTAGCCTTGGGTGCGGAATACGGCGATGAGGGCGTAAGTTCTGATCAACAAATTGATCCAGAATGGCAACACAACAAGCAAGAGCAGAATGGGTTTCCAGCGGTCCGGCGCAAAACAAATTCCAAAGGCTATCGGATAGGCGGTGACCAAACAGAGCACGGTTGCAATGGCGCTCACCCAAATTGTTTTCCACATGATTCCCAGATAGAGGCCATCCAGCGAACGAAGGTAATTTCCAAATCCGGTGAAGTAGTCATACTCGGTTATGGACATTTCGCCATTGATGATGGCCTTGCCGCCAAATGACATGACGAACAGGAAGCATAGCGGCACAACGAAAAATACAACGAGCCAGAAGGTACCCGGCGACGCGAGTGTCCAGAAGACGTTTTTATTGTCTTTCCAATTATCCAAAACCGTAACGCTCCCCACCAGCCCCGATTATTCCTATGGGATGCTAGCCAATAGAAGCGGTGGCGGCAAGTTGCCATCACCGCCACTTCATTTCGAGATTATGCGGCTTGAATCTTGGTCCAGATTTCGTCGCGCATTTTCTGGATTTCTTCGCCGAGATAGATCGTGCTCTCACACTTGGCGAGAACATCCTGCGGCGGATAAATTGCGGGACTGCCAGTATATTCAGGTGGCATCAGTTTTTTTGCCGCTGCATTTGGCGTTGCATATTGAACCGTCGTTGCAATTTTTCTGCCGTTCTCGGCATCAAGAATGAAGTTGAGGAAGGCATGGGCATTGCCGGGGTGTGGTCCGTTGACCGGAATGGCCCAGGTATCTTCCCAAATATTTGTGCCTTCCTTTGGCACGACGTAATCGAGGTCCTTGTCTTCCACCATGACCTGTGCGATGTCGCCGTTCCACTCCTGGCAGGCCACAACTTCACCAGAGGCCAACAGATCCTGGCCGTTATCGGGTGCAAATACCTTGATGTTCTTTTTCTGCGCAATGAGCAGGTCTTCAACTTTCTTCAACTCGGCAGGACTTGTCGAGTTGAAAGAGAAGCCCAGATATTTCAGGGCACAACCCAGAACATTCTGCGCATCACCCAGCACGGAAATCTTGCCGGCATATTGATCGGACTCAAACAACACCTTCCAGCTATCGAGCTTGCCGCCAGCGATCGCGGATTTGCGATAACCAATGCCGATGGTGCCCCACATATAGGGAATTGAGAATTTGCGGCCGGGATCAAATTTTGGATCAAGGAAGGCCGGATCAATGTTGGACATGTTGGGAATTTTGGAGTGATCAAGTGGTGTCACCATATTGGCTTTCACCATGCGCTCCAGATAGTCATTGGATACCACCATGGCATCGTAGCCGGGATTTCCGGCTTTCATTTTTGAAAACAGCTCATCCATGTCGGCATAGAGGTCCATCTTGGTTTCAATGCCGGTGGCGCTGGAGAAATCGGCCAAGGTCGTTTCGCCGATGTAGGTGTCGTAGTTATAGAGGTTCAGTTTCTTCTCTTCGTCAGCTTGTGAAAAGCGCGGCAGGAAAGTCAGGCCGGCAATCATGGCTCCGGTGCCCTTCAGGAGCGACCGGCGCGAAGGTGCGAAACGGGGTTTATAAAGGGACATGTGGGTTCTCCAGATTGTGTTTCAGTGGGTTGCTTTGCCTGATTTTGTCAAATTATGTAACAAATACAACCAAAATCGTTGTCACTTACATTTCAGATTTTACGTCAGCGTAGGTTGCATCGAGGGCCATACGCGCCAGCCTTGCAATTTCATCAATCTCTTTCTTGCTGATGATGAAGGGTGGTGCCAAAACCATGGTATCCCAGCAGGCACGCATTACTAAATTGTTTTTGAAGCAGTGGTCGCGGCAGATTGTACCAACGCGGCCAGAGTCATGGAACCGGCCCCGGGTTTTCTTGTCCCTGGAAAGTTCGATTGCACCAATAAGGCCAATGGACCGGGTTTCACCGACGATTGGATGGTCGTTCAGGCTCGCCAGGGCTTTGGCGAAATAGGGAGCAAGTTCGCC
>JANMPF010000104.1:0-5173 GCA_031369725.1 Rhodobiaceae bacterium
GGCCCTTTTATGCCTTGCAAAGGCCAAATCATCTGGCTATGAAACGCCCATCGGGAGATTAGCTCAGTTGGTAGAGCGCTTCGTTTACACCGAAGATGTCGGGAGTTCGAGTCTCTCATCTCCCACCATTCATACAACCAGAAGTAACTGTTGATCCGCTGAATTGCCGATCAAACCGGATCGAACTTTGCCCGGGCAGACTGTTAATTCACTTACAATTAATACTGGTGGAATAGCGTCTCTAAAATCTTGAGCTGTACGGGATACAAATGGCTTCGTGCTGGCTGATGATGCGGGAGGAAGCAAACTTGCGTAGAAATCCAGTTGAGCAGGACGCCGAGGCACCTGAAGAAACCAACCTTGCGGCACTCGAAAAACTGGCTACGGTTACACGTGAGATCGCCGAGCGCGAGCATGAGGCCACGATCAGTGATCTCAAGGCCCAGGCGTTGCGCTATGAGACGGCCATCGACAATATTTCCCAAGGCGTTTGTTTTTTTGACAGCAAAGAACGCTTGATCCTGTGCAACCGCCGCTACGCGGAAATTTACAAACTGCGGCCTGAGGAGGTAACCCCCGGGATAACGTTGCGTGAGATCGCCGAGCGCCGCTTCGCGATTGGAACATGTCCAATGGCTGCCGATGACTATCTCCTGTTGTGTTCTTCGATCAATTCCGGCAGTGCCTCGAAAATCTGGACTTCGGAACTTAGGGACGGCCGCACGATTCATATCTGTCACCAGCCGATGCCGGATGGCGGCTGGGTGGCGACCCATGAAGACATTACCGAACTCAAAGCCCAGCGCGCCGCAGCGAATGAACTCATTTCGCTGCAAACCTTGATCGATTGGGTACCCGATTACCTGTGGGTCAAAGACCTCGACAGCCGCTTTGTTGTCATCAACAAGGCCCTTGCAACTGATGGCGGCAGGGCCAATCCAGGTGAGATGATCGGCCTGAGCGATTTTGATTTCCACGCTCCTGAACTCGCCCGGAATTTTCGGGCGATGGAGCAGGAAATCATGCGCAATGGGCAGCCAATGATCGACGAGGAAGAATTTGTCGTAGATGCATCGGGGGCAACGAAATGGCTCTCATCGACGAAGGTGCCATTGCGCAACGAGCAGCATGAAATATTTGGCCTGGTCGGCATTGCCCGCGACATTACCGAGCGCAAAAACGCGGATATCCTGCGCAACGGTCAAGCGCAAATCCTTGAGATGATAGCGGTAAACGCGCCGTTGGAAGAGGTCCTCGTTCATCTCGTGCGTCTCGTTGAATCCCAGTTGACAGGGATTTTCTGCTCTGTGTTGTTGCTGGAGGCGGACGGCGTCCACCTCAGGCATGGTGCTGCCCCGAACCTGCCCGCGGCCTATACCAAGGCCATCGACGGCGTCCGAATTGGTCCCAATGTCGGCTCATGTGGCACCGCCGTCTATCGACGCGAAACCGTCATCGTAAAGGATATTGAGCACGATCCACTGTGGGAAAATTATCGTGAGTTGGCGGCGATGCATGGTTTTCGTTCTTGCTGGTCAACCCCGATCATGTCACACCAGGGTGCAGTCCTTGGCACATTTGCGATGTATTCCACTGCAGTTCGCGGACCCACCGTGAGCGACACAAATCTCATTGATGTCAGCACCCGCATTGCCGGCATCGCCATCGAGCGCAAACTGGCCGAAGACCGCATTCAGTTTATGGCCAACCATGACGCACTGACCGGACTTCCCAACCGCACCCTGCTCAAGGACCGCCTCTCGCAGGCCGTGTTATATGCCCAGCGTTACGACAGCTGGGTAACAGTGGTGTTCATTGACCTCGACAATTTCAAAACCGTCAACGACAGCCTGGGCCACAACGCCGGTGACGAGCTCTTAAAGGCCGTGGCAAGCCGGATGACCAGTTGCGTGAGAACGACCGATACGGTGGTGCGCCTTGGTGGTGATGAGTTCGTTATTCTTCTTCTTGATCAACCCAAGAGCGCCGATATTATCTCCGAAACTTTGCAGAAAATAAGAACAGCAATCGCGCAGACCGTCCATCTCGAGGGGCACGATCTGAAAGTGACGAGCAGCATTGGCATTGCCAACTACCCAAATGACGGCGTGAATGCCGACCAGCTGTTGGCCAACGCCGATGCCGCCATGTACCGCGCCAAGGAAATAGGCCGCGATAATTTCCAATTCTACACGCCAGAAATGAACACCAAAGTTCATGAAAAATTCATCCTGCAGGAAGAGTTGCGAAATGCAGTGGCGCGCTCAGAATTCGTCCTTCTGTATCAGCCGCAGGTTGACCTGCGGACAGGGCGGGTTTTCGCTGTCGAAGCACTGATCCGCTGGATGCACCCCGTTCAGGGCATGATAGCACCCGTCAAATTCATCCCCGTTGCGGAAGACACCGGGCTGATCGTGCCGATTGGCGACTGGGTGCTGCATGAAGCATGCCGGCAGAACAAGGCCTGGCAGGATGCGGGCCTGTCACACATGAATGTTTGTGTGAACGTATCCGCTCGCCAGTTCAGGGAAAAGAACTTGATCAGCCGTGTCGTCAACGCGTTGACTGAAAGTGGATTGGACGCCAAGTATCTGGAACTTGAAATCACCGAAAGTCTCATCATGCAGAATGTTGAACAGGCGGTTGCAACGATGGAGGAATTGGAAAAACTTGGAGTCCAGATTTCAATTGACGACTTTGGAACCGGATATTCCAGCCTGAGTGTATTGAAAACGTTCCCTGTTGCCCGCTTGAAGATTGACAAGTCGTTCATCAACAGTCTGCCTAGCAACGATAGCGACAAGGCGGTTGCCAGCGCCGTGATTTCATTGGGGCAAAAGTTAAACCTCAGGGTCATCGCCGAGGGCGTGGAAACCGCCGAACAAGTTGCATTTTTGCGCGACAACAATTGTGATGAAATGCAAGGTTACCATTACAGCAAGCCGATTCCGGCAGCTGACATCGACAAATTGCTGCAGGCAGTCGCAAGAAAATAGGGTAGCGGGGTAATTCCTCCCGTTGCCCGCGAAATTTGCACGCTTTACAGGTTAGCTGGCCTGGACATTGCGCAGCGCAAGGACACGATCCGCAAGTTCCGAGAAACCATCGGCGAAAGCTGCAATGTGGCGGCGGTTTTCCTTGTCGGCGTAGGTTTCGGCCCGCGTAAGGCGCGTTTCCATCTGCTCGACAATCCTGTCGTCATTGGCAGAGGTTGCCTGGGTCACATCCTGGATGCGCTCGCCAAATTCCGTGGCCAGTGATTGAATGCTGTTTGTGGTTTGCTTTGACAAGCCGTCAATTTTCTGGCTCAGCTGGTCGTCCTGCTGGTTCATTTGGGCAGCTTGCTGGTTCAATTGCTCTGTAACTTTTTCAAGTTTTGCGTCAAACATGAGGAACAATTCAGACACCATGTCCTGCTGCGTTTTTGCGCTGCGCTGCAATTCCGAATTCAGCTGCTCTGCCTGGTGGTCAAGTCTCCGGTTTGTCTCTTCCAAACCCATGGCCTGCTTATCTGTAACCGTTGCAAGATTGGCGAATTGGTTTTCCAACGCGCGCAATGACGTTTGCATGGCCTGGTCGGATTCTTCTAGAATTTCGAGAACTTCTTCCATCCGTGCTTCATGCAGCTGGCGCGTCGGGCCAACCAGGACACGGCGAATGTCTGCCAGTGACTTTGCTGGATCTGGATCCTCAGCCAAGGCGTCCAATACCTTCTTGCTCAGCATCGATTCAGGGTATTTCCCGTCGGCGGATGTGTTTTCCGGCATTGAATTATAGGTTGTACGGCCGCCAACTTGCACCTGGTAGGCTGAGGTGCGTGTACCGTTCTGCACCCGCATGATATGTGTCCTGGCTGAGCCATCTGCCGTCACCGGAAATGAAAGTCCTTGCGACTTATCAGTTTTCTCTGGAGCCATTGTCATCATTTCACTCTCCTTGAGCTCAATAATTGCCGTAAGATGAGTTGCCTTGCCAGGCTGTACCGATCCACCAACGGCATTCAAGTGGGAAGCACGCGTATTTTTCTGCAGCTGGCAGTTATCCCGGCGTTGAATACGCAAAGTCCTGTGCCAGCCGGCTACACTCCCAATATCAATCAGTATAAAGATTAAATCCACTTTTTCCTTGCGTGTAAGTAAATCCTTAACCTTACTTTTTGAGCCTGGTCTGGTAATGGAGAACTGGCTTAAGCCAAAGCTGCAAATTGAAAGACAGATTGTGGGCACCTTCCCATCCGAACTCAGAGATGCAATCCGCCAGATTGTGGCCGGGCAGGGTGGCTTTGCCGCCCAAAGCGAATACATGTCGCAACACTACCGCAAAGGCGGCAGTTCCGACGCAACGCTTGATCTTGGAGCCTATCTCGTCACGCGGTTACCGGCAACCTATGCGGCTGTCGCGGCCTGTTTGGCTACCTTGCCTCCACATTTTGCCCCGCAATCCATATTGGATGCAGGCTCCGGCCCCGGCACAGCGAGCTGGGCGGCGGTTGAAGCCTACCCAGGCATTTCAAGCGTCATTTTGCTGGACAATAACGCGAAATTCTTAGGTCTGGCTAAGAACCTCGCCAGGCAAAGTTCGCATGTGGCGTTAACCAATGCAGCCGCCGTTCCCGGTGACTTCAAATCACCTCCGGAAAACTTGAAGGCCGATCTGGTTGTTGCGGCCTATGCCTTGGCCGAATTGCCCGTAACCGCGGCAATCAACGCTGCAACGGCTCTGTGGAAGGTGTGTAATGATACACTCATCATCATCGAACCGGGCACACCCCACGGCTTTGCACGGATCAATGAAGCACGTTCCGCACTGATTGCTGCAGGAGCAAATGTCCTTGCACCATGCACACACGTCAACAGCTGCCCGGTGGCCTCACCCGACTGGTGCCACTTCAAAGTGCGGTTGGCCCGCAACCGCGAGCATCTCCATGCCAAAAAGGCCAAGGTCCCCTATGAGGACGAAAAATACAGCTATCTGATTGTCTCGCGCAATCGCGTTCATGGTGCGCAAGCGCGTATTCTAGCCCCGCCGGTTGAAACCAAATCCGCGACTACCTTCAAACTGGGCTCGGAAGTTGGCCTCACAAAGCAAAGCGTTGCGAGGCGCGATCAGGCAGAATACAAACGTGTGCGAAAGCTGGGGTGGGGTGATGTGCTATAGCTGCACGAACTCACGC
>JANMPF010000134.1:0-2398 GCA_031369725.1 Rhodobiaceae bacterium
TTCTCACCAACATGCACATAGACCTCGATTTTGCCGCGTTGCAGCGCGAGCTTCCCGCTGGTATTGAACCTGCATTCGATGGCCTCAAACTGCCGATCTGATTTTTGGAGTAACGACATGTACAAGAAGTTTGTCGCCGCAGCCTGTGGCCTCACAATGCTTTCCACTTCAGCATTCGCGCAAGCCTCATGCGATGCAGGCAAGCTCGCCAAGATTGTCGATGGCTATGCCACTGCGCCATTCAGTGCCGTAACATGGCGGGTGCTCAATGGCCTCGGCAACCCCGCCGGCGATCCATCATTCAAGGGAACAAATCGTGCCTTTGACTATGACTGGGATGACCAGGAAGCCTGGAAGAAGTTGGCTGTCAAAATTCTTCCCCCCGGCCAGGCACCCCAGCAGATAGGCTATGATTGCCGTATCACCTATCCATTGCAGGTGCTTCAGAGCCGGGTGAACACCCTTGGCATCGAAAGCAAGTATGTAAAGCAGTGGTTCACCGTGCAGGAACAGGTGTTGAAAGCCTGCTCTGATCCAACTGCCGCAAGCGCCAATATACCCGATCCCATTGACGTTGAACCTGCCCAGGCACAAATGCAAAAGGATGACCGCGCCTATCAGGAGGCCTCAATCGCGTTCTACCGGGACAAGCCAAAGGCAATCGAATTGTTCCGCGCCATTGGCAACAGCGCATCACCCCACAAGGCCGCAGCGCGCTACAACATTGCCAATCTTCTGGCCAATGCGAAAAATATTGCCGAGGCGCGCAAGGAAGCTGCTGCCATTCTGGCCGATCCCGCACTCGCCTCGGTCCATGGCATAACGCAAGACCTGCTGGGCTATATCTCCAATATTGAAGACACTCCCGCTGGATGGACAGCCCTGATCGATGACTCAATCGCAACAATTACCGCACCCAAGGCAGATATTCTCTCGTCATCCAAGAAGCAGGACGATTACGCCCGCTCGCTCGACGACATCGATCATCTTGGCATTCGCGCCAAATCTGACGACTGGTGGCTGAACGGTGCATTGCCCGTGGATGCAACAGTTTCAAAAGCCATTTTCGATGCGTCGCGCAAATATCCTATGGCCCTGTGGATGATGGCCGGCCAAACCCTGCAACAAAACTATGATGAAGCACCCTGGTCGCTTGTCGGTGACAAGTGGCAACAACGCACCACCAGCTATCTCGATCAGGTGACAGCCGTCACACCAAGTGGCACGCAAATTCCGTCACTTGCTCTTGACGTGTTGAACGCGCTACGCGCCAAGCCCGATGATGCCACCCGTGAAGCCCTGTGGGGCAAGGTGCATTCATCCCTTGCTGCTGCCCAGCAATCGTGTGGTGAAGCACCCGAAACCGCAGCGCTTGGAACCTACATCAATCAAGCCGTTCGCATTTCAGCTGCAACCCGCCACTTCGACGAAGCTTACGACGAAATGTCAAAGCTGCCCTTCAAGTCATCCGCCTTTTACTTGAACGGCGTCCTCAATAATCTCACCGGATACCTGTTGGGGCAGGGCATGGCACAAGAGGGCCGGACCTTGCGTGACAAACTGTTGACACCTGATCTTCTCGCCGCTGTGCCCGAGGACATGAAAATTCGTGTAACCGACAATCTGTCGCAATTCATGGGCTGGATTGCGGAGGACGAAACCCATTGGAAACAGGCTCTGGCAATGCGCAGCGAAAAGCTCAGCAGCACGGTATTTAATTTCCTGCCCACCAAAACCCTGTGGGCCTATGCCGATGATCCGATGTTTTCCAACAACCAAAAAGCCTTGCTGACCCGCGTTGCGTGGACCCGTGAATATGCCATGGACCGCACACCAGGTAAGGGCGAAACCGCAAAGCTCTACGCTGCCAATCCCGACATCAAGGATTCAGCAGACAAAGTAGCGACTGACTATCCAAAACTGTCGAGCCAGCGCCAACGCCTGTTAACCATACTGCGTAACCCGCGTTTGGGTATTCTGGTGAACGCCCCAGACCTGTGGTCGCCACTTGATGAAACCAGTGACGATTCGACCGACGTAAGCTCCGGCGACCATAATGACCGTAACTGGTGGTGCCCATTGGAAACTGATCGCCTGCTTGCCGGTCTTCGTTATGAACTCAAAAGCAATGCCGGCATCGTTGATGCCACCGACTATGGCTTTGGCAGTCTCAAACCTGTCTTTGACCAAAAGCTGCGCGATGAGCTGGCCGTAAAGACCGACGGCTTGCTGAAGCAACACCCGATGATCAAGACCGTAAACTGGAAAGAAGTCGCCAACCTTGCCCACATGCCAAGTGCACCAAAGCAGCTCGCGCAGTCTGCCATCCGCTGGGGCAAGTCCGTCAGGGCCGACGATGGTGCCGCTGAGGCCCTGGCGCTGGCCGTGCGTGTGACGC
>JANMPF010000150.1:0-7879 GCA_031369725.1 Rhodobiaceae bacterium
CGAATTTGCAGCGTGGCTCAGAGCTGCTGCGGCCTAGTGCGGGATGGGTTTAGATTGACCCAATTGCCCATACCCTCACCTTGAGGCGCCCTGCGAAGCAGGGCCTCGAAGGGCTGCTGGATGCGCAAAAGGTGCTTCGAGGCATCGCAAGGGCGATGCTCCTCGAGCCATGAGGGAATCGTGAATTGGGTCAACCAAAACTCATCACACTCTAGTCCCGCGCGATAATCATTTTTTGCTTTTGGGCGTAAGGGGTAAAACCCAGTTTTTGGTAGAGGGGGAGTGCGGCAGGGCTATCGAGTGTGCAGGTTTCCACGATGAGCCTTTCGGGTTTGCGGCTCCATGCGGCGCGAATGGCTTCGGCGAGCAGCCATTTGCCCATTCCCAGTTGGCGGAACTCGGTGAAGAGGCCCAGATATTCAAGTTCGATAAGGTTTTCGCCCTGGGGTGCCAACTCAAAAAAACCGGCGGGCTGGCCACCCACGTAAACCACCCAAACTTCAGCACCGGTTGCATTGATGGCTGCGGAAAGTTCTTCGTTACTCAAATAACGGCGATCGTGCCATTCAAGACCCTTGCCAACTGACAAATAGAGAAAGCGGTAAAAATCCGCCGTGATGTTCTCAGCCCGCAAGAGCATGAGCTTGAGGTTGGATGGCGGTGCCACGTGGTGGATGTGTTCAGACGTCATTTCCAAATAGGTAACTGTGGTTTGCAGCTCGCGCATGGTTCAGGCACCAGTTGCTACTGCCGTATCAGCAGCCGAACCCCATTCTGTCCACGAGCCATCGTAAAGCGCGTGGTCCCTGGTATTCAGAATTGTGAGGGCAAGCGAGAGAATGCTTGCGGTCACCCCGGAGCCGCAACTTGTCACCACGGATTTGCTGGTGTCGATGCCCGCCGTTGCAAACGCCTTTGCCAGCTCCACCTCCGGCTTCAGTGTACCGTCGGCATTCAGCAGGGTTGCGTAGTGAACATTCATGGCGCCTGGAATGTGGCCTGCGCGAACCCCTGGGCGGGGTTCAACCTCTTCACCACGAAAGCGCTGGGGGGCCCGTGCATCGGCCACTTGCATGGCTTTGCGCACATCAGCCTTGTCACGCACCATCATGGATTGGAAGCGTGCGGTAAAATGGCGCTCCTGGGGTTTCATGGCCGGGCCATCTTCAAGGGCGTGACCTTCCGCTTGCCATTTCGGCAGGCCGCCATCCAGTACGGCCACATCGCCATGGCCAAATACCTTGAACATCCACCACACGCGGGCGGCTGAAAACAGTCCGGCGCTGTCATAGCAGATCACCTTCTTGCCGTCGCCCACGCCGAGCTTGCGCACATGACTGGCAAATTTTTCAGGACTGGGCAGCATGTGGGGCAGGGGGCTTTGCGTATCGGAAATCAAGTCGATGTCAAAAAACTGCGCCCCCGGAATGCGAACCTGCAGAAATTCAGCATAGCCCACACGCTTGCTGGCTGGCATGTGCCACGAGCAATCCAGCACGGAAATATCAGGCGATTGCAAATGTTCGGACAGCCATTGGGTTGAAACGGTTTCTTGTGTCATGAACCAAACCTCACTACGCAAACGCCAATCTTATGCGGCGATTTATCTTGCCCTTGTTTTCAATTTTGGCAACCCGCATGGGACCAATTTCGCCGGTGGCATGAACATGGGTGCCACCACAGGGCTGCAAATCCACACGGCCCCCGTCACCGATCATCACCAGACGCACTTTGCCGGTACCCATCGGCGGTTTTACCGACATGGTGCGTACCAGATGCAGGTTGGCTTGCATCTCCTCATCGGTGATCCAGCGGAAAGTTACGGCATGATTTTCAGCAATCAACTGATTGATGCGGGTGGTAAGTTGGTCCCTGTCGGGAATCTGGCCTTCGGGAATATCAAAATCAATGCGGCCACCGTCGTCGGAAATGGACCCACCGGTTACGGGAAACGGCACACATGCACACAATAAGTGCATCATGGTGTGGGCGCGCATGTTGCGGTAGCGGATATTCCAATCCAATGCGAGCGTTACGTGATCACCAATGCAAGGAAGCAAATCACGATCCATGGGCACATGAACAATATCTTTTGCCTCATCATAGACAGTTGAGGCAATTGCTATTGTGTTGCCGTTGAATGTCATTGTGCCAACATCACCCGGCTGGCCACCAGCACTTGCATAAAAATTTGTCTGGTCCACCACGATGCCGCCGCGCTCGTTGATGGAAACAACTGTGGCCGTGGCGCTTTTCAAAAACCCGTCGTCGCGGAATAGAAGTTTGGTCATGTTCAAACGGCTTCAAACACGCTTGGCACCACCGGTGTCTCGGTCAGCCATTTTGGCACTGGCAGCTCCTTTGACGCCAGGAATTCCGGGTTGAACAGCTTGGAGGCATAACGCGAGCCGTAGTCGCAAAGGACTGTTACAATGGTTTTGCCCGGCCCCATGAGTTTTGCCAGGCGAATGGCACCCACCACATTTACGCCGGTTGAGCCACCCATGCAGAGGCCCTCGTATTCGAGCAAATCAAAGACCATGGGAATGGCTTCACTATCGGGGATTTGGAAAGCCTCGTCGACCACGCAGCCTTCGAGGTTGGCGGTGATGCGGCCCTGACCGATGCCTTCGGTTATCGAGGAGCCCTCGGATTTGAGCACTCCGGTTTTATAATAGCTGTAAAGGGCAGCGCCGAGCGGGTCTGCCAAGGCAATTTTTACATTTTTATTCTTTGATTTCAAACCCATGCTGACACCAGCCAAGGTTCCACCTGAACCTACGGCACAGGCAAAGCCATCCACCTTTCCATCGGTTTGGCCCCAAATTTCGGGTGCTGTGGTTTCGACATGGGCCTGGCGGTTGGCGACATTGTCAAACTGGTTGGCCCAGACAGCGCCCATGGCATGTGCCAGACGGCCTGAATATTTCACGTAATTGTTGGGATTTTTATAAGGAACTGCGGGCACTTCCACGAGTTCGGCACCCAAATGGCGAATGGCGTCTTTTTTCTCCTGGGATTGGGTTACCGGAATAACGATCACAACGCGAAATCCCATGGCGCGGCCAACCATCGCCAATCCAATTCCGGTGTTTCCGGCGGTGCCTTCAACAATGGTGCCACCTGGTTCAAGTTCGCCCTTGGCAATGGCATCACGGATAATAAACAGTGCGGCACGGTCTTTCACGGATTGGCCGGGGTTCATGAATTCGGCCTTGCCCAAGATCGTGCAGCCTGTGAGCTCCGAGGCTTTTTTCAACTTTATGAGAGGCGTGTTGCCAATGGCTGCGATTACATCTTGTTTGATATTCATGGGTTTTTGCTCCGAATTCCGCCACCAGCAATGCCCCATGGGGGACTTCACGTCAAATGTGTAACTTGGTGGGCAGCTGTGCAAGTGCGGTGTTGCAACGGGCCAAAAAAAGCCGACGCATTTCTGCGTCAGCTTTTGAAACTGGCTCCCCGACCTGGACTCGAACCAGGGACAATTCGATTAACAGTCGAATGCTCTACCAACTGAGCTATCGGGGAATGGTGGGGCCGCTATAGCAGAGGCATTTGGCCACGAAAAGACTTTTGTTGTTTCCTTATCACGCCCCATATGTGAGGCTTTCCACATGAGGAGTTATTTTTGGCCAAGGTAAGTTTTGCAGGCTTTAAGGTTAATCTTCCCGCCAACCGGCTCTTGCGGGTTTGTGTTGGTGGATTGCTTATTATTGGCGGGTTGCTCGGATTTTTGCCGATCCTCGGATTTTGGATGGTGCCACTGGGTTTGATCGTTCTTTCGGTTGATTCGCCAGTAATTCGCAAGTTTCGGCGCAATGCCATGGTAAAGCTGGGACATTGGCTGGGAAGACGCTGGCCGCGGGTTGCCAAAAAACTTGGCTTTGGCCGGCCGCGGGCTGGAAAACCATGAGGAATTTGGAGGCCTCGCCCAGAATCGAACTGGGGTGCAAGGATTTGCAGTCCTCTGCGTAACCACTCCGCCACGAGGCCTTCGGCTGGGGTGTATAGGGGATGGAAGTTAATGAAACAACCCAAACTTCGCGAATGATGGACTTGCAATGATGGACTTGGGCTGCGAATTTGGCTATCAACAGTGGCAATGAATCAACGTTCAGGTGGTGCGGGTTAAAACATGACGGATTATGCAGTGGCGCGGCACAATATGGTCGAATCGCAAGTGCGCCCGAACGGGATTACCGATCACCGCATCATTGATGCGATGGCGGCGGTATGGCGTGAGGATTTTGTCCCCGCCGAACGCCGGGCCATTGCCTATCTTGACGAAGATGTTCTGCTCAAGGCAGGCGGCCAGGGTGAAGCACGCTATTTGATTGAACCCATGGCCTTTGCCCGCATGGTTCATCTGGCGACAATAAGACCAACCGAGAAAGTTCTCATCGTGGGGGCAGGCACCGGCTATGGTGCCAAGATTGTCGCGCGGCTGGCACATGCCGTCGTTGGCCTCGAATCAGATGGCGAATTGGCAGCACTGGCCAGGATCATGGTGGCTGATTGTGCAAACGTCAGTATTGTTGAAGGGAACCTCGGCAATGGTTATGCGGCATCTGGTCCTTATGACGTTGTTCTGCTTGAGGGCCGCATTACTGAAATACCTGACAGCCTGTTTGCGCAATTGAACAATGAAGGCCGCATCGTTGCAGCAATTGGCGATGGTGACGTTGCCAAAATTACGGTTGCCACGTTGAATGACGGGCACAGGTCGCAACGTTCGGCATATGACGTTTCAATTGCCTTGCTGCCGGGTTTTGCCGTCGCAAAACCGGCGTTTGTATTCTGATGGAGGACCCTCTATTGAGAGTTGAGTTTAAGGTGAAAAAAACCAAACTTGCATTCACAAATTTTGATCACAGATATACTGTGGGGTTCATAGGGCATTTAGCCAATTAAGAAGTGTGGTACGGGAATGAGCAGGGGATTTCAGCGCGTGACGAGATTTATATCGGCGTCGGCAGCAATTTTCATGTTGGTGGGGGGTGCCAGTCTGGCTTCGGCTGAGACCCTTCCGCAAGCGCTTGCATCAGCTTATGCGAGCAACCCAACCTTGCGGGCTGAGCGGGCCCGGCAACGCGGCACGGACGAGCAGGTTCCACAAGCGCTATCGGGCTGGCGTCCCACTGTCACAGCCCAGGGAGTGGTCACGCAAAGCTGGTCTGATACAAATGTTGTGAGGAAATCTGAAAACACCTCAGCGGGGGTCACCATTTCCCTGTCGCAGCCAATTTTCAGAGGCTTCAAAACAGTCAACGGCACGCTGCAGGCGGAAGCCAATGTCCAGGCCGGGCGGCAGAATCTTTTGTCGGTTGAGCAGGATATCCTGTTTCAAGGGGTTCAGGCCTACATGAATGTCATTCGCGACCGCCAGATTGTGGGCTTGCGGCAAAAAAACGTAAGCGCATTGCGGCAGGAACTGAATGCTGCAAATGAGCGCTTCAAGGTCGGTGAAATCACCAGAACCGACGTTGCCCAATCGCGTGCGGGGGTGGCCCAGTCGCAGGCTTTTGTGGCCACAGCGGTTGCCAACCTTGCCGTCAGCGCTGCTGCTTTCGAAAAGGTTATTGGCCACAAACCTGGCTCATTGAATTATCCGCGCATCGCAAAACTTCCACGCAGCCTGGATGATGCGCAAGCGGCAGCACTTGAAATCAACCCTGACATACTCGCGGCAGCCTTTGTCGAGGAAGCATCGAATTACAATGTCGAGGTGGTCAGAGGCGATCTTCTGCCAGAGCTGCATGTGGCAGCGTCAGCGTCGATCACGGATGACCCGCAACAGGGCATCGAAAGATCAAACAGCGAGCAGATCCAGGGCGTTTTGACGGTTCCGTTATACGAGGCCGGGCGGGTTTACTCTGCAGTGCGCCAATCCAAGCAGGTTGCCAGCCAACGCAGGTTGCAAGTCATTCAGGCAGCGCGCGCCGTGCGTGAAGGCGTTTCCAATTCATGGCATTTTTTGGAATCGGCGCGGCAATCCATCCAGGCTGACAGATCGCAGGTATCGGCCAACCAATTGGCACTTGATGGGGTGCGCCAGGAATATCTGGTCGGATCACGCACCACACTTGATGTTCTCAATGCGCAAACGAATGTGGTTACAGCGCGCATTGCGCTGGTTTCGGCTGAGCGTGACCAGGTGGTATCGTCCTACCAAATTCTGGGCTCAGTTGGAAAGTTGACGGCGCGCGACCTTCACCTGTCGGTGGATTACTATGATGCGGACGAGAATTATCTGGCCGTGCGCAACAAGTGGTTTGGAACCGGTGCCAATACTGTTGAATGATTGTCGGGCCAATCGACATGTGCCGCGAATTGGATTAATTTGCCGACTTTGCAACTAAAGGACCCGTGTGGTGGCATCTGAACCAGATATGGAGAGTCTGCTGGCTTCAATTCGCAAAGCCATAGATTCGGATATTGGCGAAAACACCAAGTCACAAACATTTACATCAGCGCCGCTCAAAGGCTCCGTGCATGAACTGCGCATGAAGTTTGAAAATGATCTGGCCAAGAGCAAGGCATCAGCTAACGAAATTCTGGCACTTCGCAACCGGATAGGCCGCAATCGCACGGCGGATACAATTGTTGAACCGCTCCAGCGGCACCCGGGTGCGGCACCTGCCGCCTCTTCACGCAACGGGTTTGCCGCAATTCTTGCAGGTGATTTGGCCGCACGAGGTGCCAGTCCACGGGCTGAGCCCACGGCAGAACCGCCCTATCTTCGCCCCACCTTGCAAGAACGCGAGCCGCCTTGGCAGAACCATCAGGAGCCGGAAAGCGGTGACACTGAACCGGCGGGGGGTGAGGACGGGCAGTCCTATTTGCCGGTTGTGCATGATGGCTATGGAAACTATGCGCCACAGCCACTGATGTCGGATCGGTCGGCAGTTGCCGCCAACGAATCATTTACCCAATTGGCTGACACACTGATGGCGCGGGCTTTGGGCGAGCGTTCGATTGAAGACATGACCCAGGACCTGTTGCGCGGCATGCTGAAGAACTGGCTGGATGCCCACCTTCCCAATCTGGTGGAACGGCTGGTTCGCGAGGAAATTGAACGGGTTGCGCGGCGCGGGCGTTAATATTAACTTATTTGGCGCAAGATCGCTTTTGGCAGGGGTGAGAGGTGTCAAATGGTTGAAGATGAAAAGCGCATTGCCCCGCGGCGCAAGGTTCTAAAAACGGCAAAAATCGTGTCTTTCGACAAGAAAACGGTGTTGAACTGCGCAATTCGGGATCTCTCCGAAACGGGTGCCAAACTGGTTGTCGAAGTTTCGTCAGCAATTCCCAACGAATTTCAATTCTTCCAGCTTTCTGACAACACGGTGCGCGATGCCAAGGTGGTTTGGCGGCGGGCGGGGCAAATTGGTGTGCATTTTACCAGTCCACCGTTGCAGGCACCGGCTTACCTCCGGCTGGCCATTACGCCACATTAGGCGTGATTTTTATCCAGCCCGCGGCACGTTGCAAACTCAGGCCGGGTGGTGTTTATAGCGCCAATCACTGGCAATTGAAGATTCCCCAGCATGCTTGAAAAGACCTTTGTCCCATCTGAAATGGAAACCCGCCTCTATGAGGCATGGGAAGCCAAAGGTTTCTTCAAGCCAGGCCGCAATCTGAAGGCTAAACCTTTTACCATCGTCATTCCGCCACCCAATGTCACAGGTTCGCTGCACATGGGGCATGCGCTCAACAACACCATTCAGGACATTCTCTGCCGCTTTGAACGCATGCGCGGGCGTGATGTACTGTGGCAACCGGGAACCGACCATGCCGGCATTGCGACGCAAATGGTGGTCGAGCGCCTGCTGATGAAGGAAAACAAGACCGATCGCCGCAGCATGGGGCGCGAGGCTTT
>JANMPF010000198.1:0-4629 GCA_031369725.1 Rhodobiaceae bacterium
GATCTGATCGAGGCTTACTCGGTCACCACGATCCTGGCCGCCGGAGTTTTCGTTGTGCTGGTATCCGGAGGCATTGATATCTCCTTTGCTGCCGTCGCCTCAGTGACACAATATATCGCTGCGATGGCTGCCGTTAAATACGGCGCTCCTGCGCTTCCTGCCATAGCGCTGGCCTGCACCTTGGGCGCACTCCTTGGTTGCGTAAATGCGCTCCTGACCTACTATCTCAATGTTGTCTCGATCATCGTGACAATCGCGACATCCAGTATTTTCTATGCTCTGCTGATCTATTTCACGGGCGGCAGCGAAATCTACAATCTTCCTGACTGGTGGACGGATCGCATCGTATTTTTCCGTTTCGAGACGGCAAATGGTGACCTTGCGCGCATCACCCTTCCCATGGTGATCATGGTCGCAGTGATCGTGGTCACGCATTTTCTGATGTCCCGAACCCACGCTGGCCGTCAGATTTATGCCTTGGGCGGCAACCCGGAGGCAGCGAGGCGGGTGGGAATTCGCATTCTTCGTCTGCAGCTTCTCGTTTATGGATATCTCGGTTTCCTCGCCGGACTTGCAGGTTTCGTGCAAGCGCACCGCGTTCACCAAGTCGTTCCAACCGCAATGTTCGGCACCGAGCTCAGCGTATTAGCTGTCGCAATTCTGGGTGGTGCTAGTCTTGTCGGCGGATTGGGTTCGATGAGCGGTGTCGTACTCGGCGTCCTTCTACTTGCTATCCTGCAAAACGGACTGAACCTGCTTGGTGTGTCACCCTATTTCTTCGACGTCGTAATCGGCCTTGCCATTCTCATTTCCATCAGCGTGACCTCGCTCACGGAACGGCGCGGGCGCCGCAGGCGGCGCATCGTGGGAGCTGCGACATGAGCAGTTCCAAGCAGCCGCGGACCGATTCCATAACGAAGCCACTTGACCTTACGGTTTCGACGCTCCGCGCCGGGACCGGAACTAATCTGGTCGGCCTGTTGCTGCTCCTTCTGGGCTTGTTCTCCATATTTAGTTTTCTCTTGCCGGGCACTTTCATGCAACTTGGAACCATGCAGTCGATGATGTTCCAACTGCCGGAACTGGGACTTTTGTCGCTGGCAATGGCAATCCCGCTGGTTTCCGGCGGCCTCAACCTCGCGATTATCGCAACCGCCAATCAGGCCGCACTGCTAATGGCATGGATATTGACGACCCAGATGCCGCAGGATGCCGCAGGAAGCGAAGTCTTGCTATGGATCGCCATTGCTCTTGTTGCGGGCTTTATGTTGTGCCTGTTTATTGGGCTGATTACCGGTTTCATCATTGCTGTTATTGGGGTCCATCCGATTCTGGTGACACTCGGTACTCAAACTTTAATTGGCGGTGTCAGCATCTGGCTGACCCGTGGTCAAACGCTATCAGGGTTCCCTGACACACTTATCCGCGTGTCAAACGAAACTATCATGGGCGTCCCGATATCGTTTGGTATCTTCGCGATCGTTGCTCTTGGGGTGCACGCTCTTCTGACTCGCACTGTGCTCGGCATCCGCATCCACATGATTGGCTCCAACCTGGAGTCAACGCGTTTTTCCGGAGTCGATACACGGCGCGTCCAGATATGGGTGTATGTACTGTCGAGCCTGCTTTGCTGGCTGGCGGCTATCCTGATGATGGCCCGCTTCAACTCCGCCGGCGCCGACATAGCACAGTCCTATCTGCTCATCACCATATTGGCCGCAATTCTCGGTGGCATTGATCCCTATGGCGGTTTCGGCCGCGTCACCGGGCTTGTCGTGTCATTGCTGATCCTCCAGACGATTTCCAGCGGGTTCAACCTCCTCGGGTTCAGTCAACACCTGACGCTTGCCCTATGGGGTTTCACGCTTATTGCCGTAATGGCAGTAAAGCGGTTCACTGTCATTCTTGTCACCCTCCACAGTTCGAGATGACCAATTCAGGACAAATATAGGCACACGCTGTTAAGTTCGTCGAAGCTATACGATTTCATTCGATAGCGCAGCTGTTTGTGATGGAAGCATGGCTTTATTCCATTGGCCTGCTGCCGGTTCCACGGACACTGAGTTAAGGTGTTTTGATGGAACTGGAGGTTTCAGATGGAAAGAAAGAAGTAATCTCGCGAGTTTAAGCTAGAGGCGTTGAATCTGGTGAAAGAGCGTGGCGTTTCGATTGTCCAGGCGGAACAGTTGGAGATCGACCGCCTGCGCAAAGAAGGTGCGAGGTTGAAAGCCGAAAGAGACATCCTAAAAAAGGCCGCAGACTACTTCGCGAGGGATGCGATATGAAGTTCGCTTTCGTTGCGAAGCACCGTTCAATTTGGCCGGTGGCATGGCTGTGCAAAGCGCTGGATGTATCAACCTCTGCCTTCCATGACTGGCTTAATCGCCAGCCTTCCAATAGAACTCTCGAGAATGAGGCCGTGCTGTGTCTGATCCGCCAGAGCTTCCATGACAGTGACCGTACTTACGGCGCAAGCAGCTCACCCCGATCTCACAAAATTTCCGCCACCAAATCCTTTGTCTCCACACTGTCGCCGACTTTGACATGAACAGCGGTGAGTTTGCCCGCACGCTCTGCCACGACCGAGGCCTGCATTTTCATCGCTTCGAGCTGCAGGATCGCATCGCCTTTCGCCAACATGTCCCCCACTTTTGCCGTAACGCCGATGACAAGGCCCGGCATTGGCGCTCCAATTTGTGCGAGATTGCCGTCTTGAATCTTCGGGCGGGCGGCAACCTTGGCTTTGACACTGCGATTGGGAACGCGAATTTCGCGGGGCTGGCCATTCAGTTCAAAGAAAACTTTTACATCGCCCGTGTCAGACGTGGCTCCCACAGTCTGCAACACGATTTCGAGGCGTTTGCCGGGATCAATTTCAGCGGTGATCTGCTCACCCGGTTCCATGCCATAGAAAAAAGTGCGGGTGGGCAGCGTGCGCACCGGCCCGTAAAGCCGGTGGCGGGTGCGGTATTCCATGAATACCTTCGGATACATCAGATAACCATTCAGGTCTTCATCATCAATCACTTCGTCTTCATTGTCTTCAACCCCGACCTCGAGATCAGCATTGAGTTTGGCACGGATACCTTCAAGATCGGCGGGCAGCAGTTTTGCACCAGGACGATGGATAATGGCGGTTTCGCCTTTCAGCACTTTTTTGGAAAGAGCTTGCGGCCACCCGCCTTCCGGCTGGCCCAGATTGCCCTTGAACATGTCAACAACCGAATCCGGGAAAGCCACTTCAATCCCGGGATCTTCCACCTGTTGGCGCGTGAGCTTCTGCGACACCATCATCAAGGCCATGTCGCCCACCACCTTGGAAGATGGCGTGACCTTGACGATATCGCCGAACAGCATGTTGGCATCGGCATAGGCCTGCGCCACTTCCGACCAGCGTTCCTCAAGGCCCAAACTGCGGGCCTGGGCCTTCAAGTTGGTAAACTGGCCGCCCGGCATTTCATGGAGATAGACATCGGAAGCCGGCGCAGGCAGACCACTTTCAAAGGCCGCATATTGTGCACGCACCTGCTCCCAATAACCGGAGATCTCGCGGACGGCTTTTATGTCCAGGCCCGAGTCACGTTCCGTGTGGAGCAAGGCCTCGACGATTGAGCCGAGGCAGGGCTGCGATGTGCCCCCGGAGAAGGCGTCCATGGCTGCATCCACAGCATCGACGCCCGCATCGCTGGCCGCAAGCACAGTGGAAGCAGCGATGCCTGAGGTATCATGAGTGTGGAAATGGATAGGCAGCCCTACTTCTTCCTTCAGTGCCTTGATCAACGCACGTGCAGCAGCGGGTTTCAACAAGCCTGCCATGTCTTTCAGGCCCAGCACATGGGCCCCTGCTCTTTGCAGGTCCTTGCCCATGCGCACATAGTAATTCAGGTCATACTTGGCCCGGTCGGGATTGAGGATATCGCCTGTATAACAGACCGTGCCCTCACAAATCTTACCCGCTTCGCGCACGGCATCCATGGCGACCCGCATGTTCTCAACCCAATTCAGCGAGTCGAAGACGCGAAACACGTCAACGCCGGTTTTGGCAGCCTGGGCCACGAAGGCTTTCACCACATTGTCGGGATAGGTGGTGTAGCCGACGCCATTGGCGCCACGCAGCAGCATTTGCAGCAGGTGATTGGGCATCAAGGCACGGAGATCACGCAAGCGTTGCCAGGGGCATTCCTGCAGGAAACGATAGGCCACATCGAATGTCGCCCCACCCCAGCATTCCACCGAGAACAGTTGCGGCAGATTTGCGTTATAAGCCGGGGCAACCCGCAGCATATCGATGGACCGCATGCGGGTGGCGAGCAGGCTTTGATGCCCATCCCTCATAGTCGTATCAGTGATAAGAACACGGGTTTGCCGTGCCATCCAATCCGCGATTGCTTGCGGGCCGTCGCGCAACAACATCTGCCTCAAACCATCCTGCGGCGCTGAGTGTGGTTCTGGAGCGCGCAATGCGGCAAGGCGTTGCGGTGGCTTTTGCCGCCCAACCGTCTCCGGATGACCATTCACCGTAATGTCAGCAATATAGGTCAGGATCTTGGTTGCCCGGTCACGACGTTTTTTAAACGCAAACAGTTCGGGTGTGGTGTCAATAAACTTCGTCGTACAGGTATCATTGAG
>JANMPF010000199.1:0-2503 GCA_031369725.1 Rhodobiaceae bacterium
GCAATATCAGGCTCCGGATTGCCAACAGCAAACTCCGCGGCTTGCGTCACTACCGCGCGGATATCCGCGTCAATCTTTTTCAATTCATCTTCGGAAGCAAAGCCGCCCTTCAAAATCCGCGCCTTCACCTGTTCAATGGGATCGTGTTCCTCGCGCATTTTCTGCACTTCCTCCTTGGCGCGATATTTGGCAGGGTCGGACATCGAGTGGCCACGGTATCGATAAGTCATCATTTCCAGGATATATGGTCCAGCGCCCGAGCGGCAATGCTCCACCGCGCGATCGCCTGCTTCCTTAACGGCACGAACATCCATGCCGTCCACCTGTTCGGATGGAATTCCAAAGGCTTCCCCGCGTGCCCCCAAATGATCAGATTTCGCCGTCGAACGTGGTGCGGCCGTGCCCATTGCATAGCGGTTGTTCTCAATCACGAATATAACAGGCAGTTTCCACACGCTGGCGATATTGAAGGTTTCATAAACCTGGCCCTGGTTGGCGGCACCATCGCCGAAGTAGGTGAGTGCCACGTGGTCGTTGCCGCGATATTTGTTGGCAAAGGCAAGGCCCGCCCCCAGCGGCACCTGGGCGCCAACGATTCCATGCCCGCCAAAAAACTGCCTTTCCCGGCTGAACATGTGCATCGAGCCACCCTTGCCGTGGGAATAACCATCCCGGCGGCCCGTGAGCTCGGCCATAACCCCTTTTGGGTCCATGCCGGCAGCAAGCATGTGGCCATGGTCGCGGTAGGAGGTGATCAACTGGTCGCCATCCTTCACTGCCATTTGCATGCCAATGACCACCGCTTCCTGGCCAATATAGAGATGGCAAAAACCGCCTATGGAGCCCATGCCATAAAGCTGGCCAGCCTTCTCTTCAAAGCGGCGGATAAGCAGCATGTCCTGGTAGGCTCGAAGCTCCTCTTCGGAGGAAAAACCACTGTTTTTCAATGCAGTTTTATCGGCCTTGGCAGTCTTGGTTTCCTTGCGTGCAATATAAGCTGATTTAACCGCCATGCTGGTCCTCCGGCCGTGCTTTTTGTTTGATTATATAGCACTAAGCACTTGGAATGACTTGCAAATTATGGCGTTAACTGGATTTTGGTTTACGCCACGGATTTCATTGGGAAATTATGGTGTTTCAATCACAATCAGCTCATTGGAATGTGCCACATCGAGGGTTTGGCGGGCCATTTCATCGAGCATGTCGGGGTCGACGGATTCTGGCCTTAAGAGCGCTACCCGGTGCTCGAATCCGCTTCGTTGCTTTTGAATGGCGGTGAGCTCAGCGGTAAGTTGGCCTGCTTGCGCCACCAAGCTGTTCCGATACGCAAAGCCCCGCTGGCCATGCCAGGCATGCCAGGCAAAAAACCCCAGCAGACTGGCGCAGGCGCAGGTCACCACGATATCAAATTTGTAAATCCGCATGGCAGCCAGATTTCGGGCGAGTCGATTAACTTTCCGTAAACGGAAAGTGTTATGAACTGCTTGAATTTTAGCCTATATGCTACGACCTAAGGGCAAGAGGTTAACCGAGATGTTGTCGAGCAGTCGTTTTGTCGTCGCTATTCATGCCTTGAGCGTGCTGGCCCGGAATGCCAACAAGGGTCCGGTCTGCTCGAACGTGATTGCCAACAGCGTCCACACCAATCCGGTTGTAATTCGCCGGCTCATGGCCGAGCTTGAAAAGGCCAAGCTGGTGCGCTCAGTTGCGGGTCGATCCGGCGGCTTTGAGCTTGATCGCAATGCCGCCGGCATTACCCTCGCCGATGTTTACCAGGCGGTGGAAGACGATGCTGTATTCCGCATGCACAAGACTGACCCCAATTCCGGCTGCCCAGTTGCAGCACAAATGAAATCCATTCTATTGTCGCCTTTCCGTGCAGCCGAGAATGCCCTGTCTTGTTCATTGGCCAAAACCACCCTGCAGGACGTGGCGGAAGCAATTCACTAACATGGCGAATCTGCTAGTCTCCAAGCATGCGCATGCTTCGGGCCCTGATTTTCCTCTGCATATTTGTAACATCTGCCAAAGCCGAGGAAGGTTACGTTCCGCAACATCCCATGGATGCGCTGACTCCCGATGAAATAACCCGCGTTGTAGCCATCATGCGTGATGCAAAACTGGCGGGAGATGCAACACTGTATCCCGCCATCACCTTGCACGAAATGCCAAAGGCGAATGTTCTGGGCTGGAAACACGGCGATCCGATAATACGCCAGGCCTTGGTGGTAAGCCGCGAGAAGGGTGAAACTTCGGAAAGTATCGTCGATATTGACAGAGCTGCCGTGCTTTCCCATAAAGTGATACCCGGCGTTCAGCCCATGATCATGGATAGCGAATGGCTGCTGGCGCGCAAGAATTTCATGGCCGATCCGCGCTTCAAAAAAGCCCTTGAGCGCCGCGGCTATGCGCCAACAAATTCAGTCTTCTGCACGCCCTCCTCTGCGGGTTTTTTTGCCGGTGAAAGTTACGACAATCGTCGGGTTCTAAAAATTCCCTGCTA
>JANMPF010000202.1:0-2148 GCA_031369725.1 Rhodobiaceae bacterium
GATAGCCCAGCCATTGCAGATGTTTCAGGCTTTGCAGTTGTCTGGAGAACAGCGCCAAAACGGGATCGCCGTTCTCATCGGGTGGAGCGGAGATCAGGAGGTGGGTCACATCACCAGGAATTTTCAATTGCGCGTTGAACAAGAAACCGTCAAGGCCGCTATCGCTGATTTTCGCAACACCGTCAGTGTCACGGCTGGTTGCCGATATTTTCCAGCCGTGATGTTTCAGCCGTTGCGAGAGCGCCCGGGCTGAGAATCCAAAGCCGAAACAGAAGAGGTGATTCACACAGCACTCCATTCGGCCAGCACGGCGGTATCGGTTTCAGATGTTTCGCGGGTGTCTCGCAGGAACGCAATATACTCAGGCGGCATGAGTTGCGCCACGGCCCATACGGCCATGGCGCGCACCAATGGCGAGGCATCATCCAGCAGGGCGGAGGCGGCAGCGACATAGGCCTTGTTGCCACTGTTGCCAATGGCAATCAGCACATTGCGGATGAAACGATTGCGGCCGAGGCGCTTTACCGGCGAGCCTGCAAACAGTTGGCGAAAAGCCGCATCATCAAGACCTGCCAAGCGATCCAAATCCGGTGCAATCAAATCGTCCCTGGCACGCAATTTGGCTTCGCTTGCCGCACTTGCAAACTTGTTCCACGGACATATGGCCAGACAATCATCACAGCCATAAATGCGGTTGCCCATGGGCTTTCTGAATTGGCGGGCGATGTGGCCCTGGTGCTCAATGGTGAGATAGGAAATGCAGCGCGTGGCATCGAGCTTGTAGGGTGCGGGGAAAGCCTTGGTGGGACAAATATCCAGGCAGGCATGACATGAACCGCAGTGATCAATCGCCGGCGCATCAGGCGGCAATTGCATGTCGGTGAGCATGGTGCCGATAAAAAACCATGATCCCATTTCACGGGACAGCAGATTGGTGTGTTTGCCCTGCCAGCCGAGCCCTGCCATGTGGGCCAGGGGCTTTTCCATCAGGGGTGCTGTATCGACAAAAACTTTCACCTCGGCGGTGGTTTGGTTGGCAAACCATTCAGCAATATTCTTGAGCTTGCCCTTGATCACATCATGGTAATCGCGGTTCAGGGCATAGGTTGAGATCACGCCTTGGGATTTCTGCCCGAGCCTTTCAAACGCATCCAATCCTTGCCCATAATTCATGGCAAACAGCACGGCGGATTTCGCATCTCTCCACATGGCTTGCGGGCTGGCGCGGCGTGCTTGCGTTGTCACCAGCCATTGCATGTCGCCATGATAGCCGTTGGCGATGAATTCACGCAAGTGTTCGGCTGCCTGCGGCTTGGCGCTGGCCGTGGTCACCCGCATGGCCTGGAAGCCTTCGCCCAAGGCTTTCGCGCGTAACCTGTCAGAAATCGAGGTTGGCATAATCAGATTGGGGCGGCATGCCGCGCAAAGTATCGCCGAGAAGTGACCTAAACGAGGGGCGCGACTTGATGCGCTGGTACCAGCGCTTGGCAACCGGGAAATCCGCCCATGGAACATCACCCAGATAGTCAATCACCGACAAATGAGCTGCTGCTGCAAGATCGGCAATGGACAAGTCTTCGCCGGCAAGCCATGAGCGATGGTCGGCCAGGGTACCGATATAATCCAAATGATCACGCAACCTTGAAAGGCCATAGCGCACCCTGGCCATGTCGGGGGCACCGCCACCGGTTTCACGGGTCATGAAGCGCCGGATGATTTTTTCC
Organism: Rhodobiaceae bacterium; assembly: GCA_031369725.1. Lineage (GTDB taxonomy): Bacteria > Pseudomonadota > Alphaproteobacteria > Rhizobiales > Aestuariivirgaceae > Aestuariivirga. Next base: position 1,725 of record JANMPF010000202.1, read on the forward strand.
GTAATGATGGGCTCTGAAACCTCGGCATAGAATTTGGTATCAAACCATCCCATCAACCGGCGCACTTCGGCTTTGGCGCTGGCGGGACCGGGAATAAGTTTCACGGCATGGGCCCGGGTCTCTTCCAGATATTCGGTGATGGCTTCAATGCCGTTAACCGGTGCTCCGCCATCTTCGACAAACACCGGCACGATGCCTGCCGGATTGAGGTTGAAAAGTGCCTCACTGGGTGTCCATGGGCGCTCTTCGGCCATCTCAAATGGCACGCCATATTCAGCCAGCGCAAGCCGCACACGGCGGCTCAAGGGATCAAGTGCAAAATGTAGAAGTGTTGGCATTGCCTGACTTAAACCATTTAAAATGAATACTTATTTGTAATGCCCGGGCAACGTTGCCGGACACAAACTAACCCTATAAGACGCTT
>JANMPF010000212.1:0-3144 GCA_031369725.1 Rhodobiaceae bacterium
GTCGGCGAATCCGACGCGCGGATGGTCGATTACAAGTTCAGGCGGCGCGAGATGGACTATAAAACGCAGGAGCCTGCGGGGACCATAGTCGTCGATCCAAAGCGCCGCTTTCTATACCATGTGTCAGGCAATGGCCTGGCGATGCGCTACGGCGTCGCCGTGGGCAAATCAAGCATGGCGTGGTCAGGCGAGGCGGTCATCAAGCGCATGGCGAAATGGCCGGTATGGGTTCCGGCGCCTTATCATCTTGAGCACATGCCCTCACTCGCCAAATACATCAATGGCATGCCGGGAGGTCCCGACAATCCGCTGGGTGCGCGCGCCATGTATCTCTATCAAGGCGACGTTGACACGATCAACCGCATCCATGGCGGGGCCAAGCCGTCCCAAATCGGGGGTAAAACCACGGCGGGATGCATCGGCATGCTGAATACTGACGTCATCCACCTCTATGATCGGGTGGAGATCGGAACCCGCGTCGTGGTATTGAGTTAGAATCGGATCGCGGCTGACAGGATTGGCAAGATATCTTCAGAAAATCACCGATTGGCAATCTGGATCGTTGCAGCAGCGCGGGGCTCTGCCTCAGCCAGCACAAAGTCGCGCCGGGTTCCAAGATCAGGATCTCTATAACCGGTTGGACCTGTATTGTGAGTAAGCAATGCCGCATAAGCAGAGATGGGAGCAGGACGGCCGATCAGGTAACCCTGCACTTCAAGGCATCCCTCAACCAACAGAAATATCCGCTCATCCTCGGTTTCGACCCCTTCCGCGATCACCGGAACCTTGAATGAATTTCCCAGGGCTATGATGGCGCGAACGATTGCGGCGGATTGACCATTGATATCCGCACCACATATGAAACTCCGATCAATCTTGATTTTGTCGAACGGGAAAGATTGCAGGGACGACAGGGAGGAGTAACCAATTCCGAAATCATCCATGGCAATCCTGACACCGAGGGCTTTCAAGCGGCGAAGAATTGACAAGGCCATCAACCGGTCCTTGATAAGAACCCCTTCGGTAATTTCCAGTTCGAGCCTTGCAGGAGCAAGGCCAGTTTCCAAGAGAATGGAATGTATGAGACCTACCAGGTCACCATGTCGGAATTGCACCGGCGAGAGATTGATGGCAATTGACAGTTTCGAAGTCCAAGTGGCGGCTTCATGGCATGCGGTGTGCAAAACCCATTCGCCAATTGCGGCGATAAGGCCATTTTGCTCGGCGAGGGGGATGAAAGTCTGTGGGGAAACAAAGCCCAAAACAGGGTGCTGCCATCGGAGCAAGGCTTCGAAGCCGAATATCCGCCCGCCGATTTCAGCCTGCGGTTGGTAGTGCAACAGAAGTTCACCTCTCGCGATTGCCGACCGCAAGTCCAGGGTAAGCACATGTTGCTCGCGCGCATGCATATCCATTTGAGGTTCAAAGCAGCGCATATCCATGCGTCCGTCGGCCTTTGCCCGGTAGAGTGCAGTGTCGGCGTTGGAGAGAAGGGTGTTGGTGTCGGCGCCGTCTCTCGGAAATACAGCAACACCGATGCTCAGTCCGATGCGAAGCTGGTGCTTACCCAGTTCGAAGAAGTCTGCAACAGTTGCCAACAGGCACATGCCAAGAGCCTCAATCGATTGCAGCTCTGTGTCAGTTGAAATGAGTATAAATTCGTCGCCCCCGATACGAGCGATGTAATTGTTGTTTGCAACGGCCTGCAATCGCCGGGCAAGCAGGCAGAGGAGCTCGTCACCGATGGCGTGTCCGTAGACGTCATTGACCTCCTTGAAGTTGTCGGCGTCGAGACAGAAAATAGCAAAGCCAGTATCATGCTTCACGGCCTCGTCAAAAGTTTCCTTGAGGTGTTTGGTGAAGTCAAAACGATTTGGCAATTTGGTCAGGGCGTCATGGTGGGCGTGAAACGTCATGTTGTCATAGGAGGCAGTCAGTTCACCGTGCGCCGCGCTCAGCTTGTTTCGGGCATTGTTGAGACCGCGTGCGGCCAGTCGCACCTCATCCTGGAGAAGGTTAAAGCTTGCGGCCATGTCACCCATTTCATCGCGGGAATGGATCAGAACGGGTGTTATGTCTATTGAGGCATAGGCAGCGTCAATGTCACCGTTGCCAAGTGCAGTCATGGCCCGCGAAAAATCATGCAGCGTTTCTGACGTGAGGCGCCGTGCAGCTTCACTCACCTGAGTTGCAACGTGCGCAATGATGCCGGGCATCACCAGACCCACGGTAACTGTCAGAATAGCGACAGCTACGAAAATGTCCTCGAGGGCCGCGAGCAGGGCTTTGTGTTCACTGGGGACGCTGCCTACCGCCAAGAAATAACCTGCCCCATCCAATGCCAATACGAGTAGCATCGCACCGGTCAGTTTCACATGCAGGGTATGCGTGAACGCCGGCAGTCCGGCGCGGCGGCGATCTTCCATTTTGCGCCAAGCGTAAAGCCCTGCTCCCGAATAAGCCATGGCCAGGCCTACGAGAACTGTTGGAAGCCCGAATTGCTGAAACCCAAGAATTGCCGCAAGTAGCCAAACCACGGAGGCCACAAGACCAAGGCCAATGGTGAACCGCGGTGCCCGGTAAGGACGGCTTGCGAAGGGCAAGTCGCGCCGCAGCAGCCACGTTGCAACATTTGGCAGGCATACGGAAATCAGATAGGTGAAATTTGCGGCAGCGATCAACCAGATCGGATCGCCCATGATCAAGAACAAGATCGCCATCGCGGCGGTCAGAAGCGTGGCGGACCATGGACAGTCGGTGCCTGACCGCCAGGCGAGGAAGCGAGGCAACAGGCCATCTTCACTGAGTTGTGCCAGCGAGCGTGCAGCACCCGCCAAAGGCTGCATTGTGCCATGAAACATGTTCAGCATCATGAACCAGATTGCAGCGGCCTTGCCGAAACTTCCAAAAAGCGGGGCAAATACCGGACCTAGCGAAATGGCGAGATCTTTGCCGAGCGGTTCAGTGCCCAGAACGCCCAGCCAGACAACCGGGACAACAATGAAGTAAATCCCAGCCATGGCAGCACTTGCAAGCATGGCACGGGGCACATTGCGGTTGGGATCAATAGTCTCGCCAACATGACAGGTCGCTGCTTCAAAGGCTGGTGCGGCAAAGCCTATGAGATAGAGGCCCGCCATTACG
>JANMPF010000217.1:0-3165 GCA_031369725.1 Rhodobiaceae bacterium
GAAGGTGGCCGCCTCGTTCTGGCTCCCGCCATGCGCATTGACGTCATGCTCGACATGCAAGGCGAACCCGGCAAACGCTACGAGGTGATTGACGATGTCTACGACGGCCTTGTTTATATTCTGACAAGTCTTGTGTATGACGCAGGGCCGCCGCTGCGGACCCACCCCTTGGACGCGCCGTTGCCGCTACCACGCAACCCCTTGCCTGAATCGGATATCGCCAACGCTGTGCGTCAAGTGATCGTGCTGCACGGCGGCATGATGGGTGCCGGCAAGTTGCAAGGCTTGGGCGGCATGATGGGCATGGCCACCCCCGGCATGAATGGCGGTCCCGTTTGGGCGATCAATGGCATGTCCATGATGGGTGATGGTCAGGCAGCCATGCCCGCGCTGTTTACCCTAAAGCGTGGCCAAACCTGTGTGCTCACGATGCGCAACGAAACAGCTTGGTGGCATCCCATGCATATTCACGGCTTTAGTCCACTCGTTCTCACGCTCAATGGAATGCCCGTGCCACACCGCCAAAGGCAGGACACAATGTTGCTGGCACCACGAGACTCAATCGAATGTACCTTTGTAGCCGACAACCCCGGCGAATGGATGCTGCACTGTCATGTCACCGATCATCAGATGACCGGTCTCATGACCGTCTTCCGTGTCACATGAAATATGAACCACCAAACCAATGGAGAATCAAAAATTTATGCTGTCGAATAACCACAGGGTTTTAATGTTATTTTTTGTCAATCAATGGAGACTTCTATGAATATGATCTACCGCCTCGCAGCCTTTGCGGTTGTGTTTGCCACACCGCTGCCTGCTCTCGCCGCAACCATCAATGCGGTGATGTACAAGAACCCGCAATGCAGTTGCTGCGAGGCCTACGCCGCCTATCTCGAACAGAACGGCTTCAAGGTTGAGGTGAAGCCCGTCAACAATCTTGCACAGATCAGCAGCGATGCGGGTGTGCCCGGAGACCTGGAAGGCTGTCACACCCTTATGGTGGATGGCTATGTGATTGATGGCCTTGTGCCGGTCGATGTCGTCAGGAAGCTGCTGACCGATCGGCCCGCAATTACCGGCATTGCCTTGCCCGGAATGCCGGGTGGAGCGCCGGGCATGCCCGGCACCAAGAATGGACCGTTCACAATCTATGCCTTCACCAAAGACGGCAAGGCCCCGGTTGTTTACGTGGTCGAATGATGGAGAAGCGATCCATGGCCAATCCCGCAACCATTGATGAAGGCGAAGTCGGAACCGGCGGTGCTGGCCCCGCTGGCATCACATCACGGCGGCTGTTTTTTGCCTTTCCGGTTGCGGGCTTTGCTGTCCTGACAGGTCTATTCGCCTTGGGCCTCACAGGCGATCCCAGCAAGATCCCATCTACACTGGTTGGGCAAGCGGTGCCAAAGTTCAGCCTGCCGCCGGTAAAGGGACGCATACTGGGTCTGGCAAGCAACAATCTTGTTGGTGAAGTCTCGCTCGTCAATGTTTTTGCTTCTTGGTGTGTGGCCTGTCGGGCGGAGCATCCACTTTTCATGCAGCTCGCCAAGGATAAGACGGTTCCGATCCATGGCATCAATTACAAGGATGCGCCCGACGATGCCGCCCGCTGGCTCAACACGATGGGCGATCCCTACACCCGCACCGGTGCCGACCAGGATGGACGCGTTGCAATCGACTGGGGTGTTTATGGTGTGCCCGAAACCTTTATCGTTGGGGCGGATGGCACAATCGCCTACAAGCACATTGGCGCCGTTACCGGGCAGGCGCTCAGCCGCACGATCCTTCCGATGGTCGAACGATTGCAGAAAGGAGCCGGTTCATGAACCGCCGCCACCTCTTGACCTTCACCGCAGGTTTTGGTCTTGCCACAAGCAAGCGAGCCACCGCTGCTCCGCAGAATTTCACCATGAGCAAAGCGCCTAAGCCGCTGCCCGAACTTCAGTTCACCGACAGCGAGGGAAAGTCGCTTACCCTGGCGGATTTCAAGCGCAAGGTCGTGCTCGTCAATATCTGGGCGACGTGGTGCGCGCCGTGCCGCAAGGAAATACCCACCCTCGACCGACTCCAGGCGACCCTCGGCGGACCCGATTTCGTAGTGTTGCCCATCTCCATCGACCGAAAGGGCATGGACGCAGTCTCCCAGTTCTACACAGAGATCGGCATCAAGCACCTCGCGCGCTATGTGGCGCCCGCCGCTAATCAAGTACTCGACACACTTGGAATTTGGGGGTTGCCCGCAACACTGCTCGTCGACCGCCAGGGGAGCGAACTCGGGCGGCTCGACGGCCCGGCCGAATGGGACTCACCCGAAATGGTCGATGCTCTCAAAACTATCATCAGCACACAAAAGGAGACGACACCATGACAACCTCAGACCCAACCCGACCTGTCCAGAATTCACTGGTTGGCGACGTGCTTTCGGCCTCCCGTTATTATCTTGGCAACCGCTTTGGGCTGCTTGCAGTTGTCATCTTGGTACTGGGCCTTGGGGCCTATTCCAGTTGGGGCTGGCTCGTGGCCGCGGGCATTGCGCCACTGCTGCTGACATTTGCACCATGTGCCGCCATGTGCGCCCTTGGAATATGCACCATGGGCGGAAAATCAAAGAACCCGACAGATGTTGCTTCGCCAGGTTCAATTGATGGCACCGACACAAAACTGCCGGGCAACCACAAGGACTGCTGTTAATGACATTCATGAATGGGGACCTATGCGAAAGTCAATCCGCATGATCTTGATTTCGCGGAGGGCCGTTATTGGTGCAGCCATGGTTGCCGCCTTCTCTACGCCTGCTTTTCCGCATTCGCTCGAAGAACTTTCCAAGGAATTCCTCAATGAGGAAAAGTATTTCCAACCTGTAGACAGTGTGGCCCCCGGTTTCACCTTGCAGGATGCAGATGGCCACAGCGTCAGCCTGGCCGATTTCAGGGGCAAGGTTGTCGTGCTGCATTTCATCTACACAACCTGCCCGGATTTCTGCCCGCTGCATGCCGAGAAGATCGCCGAAATCCAGAAGATGGTGAACATCACGCCGATGAAAGACCAAGTGGAATTTATTTCGATTACCACCGATCCCAAGCGCGATTTCGGCGAGACTTTACGCGAATTTGGCAAAAACCACGGTCTTGATCCGGTGAACTGGACTTTTCTCACCGCGGC
>JANMPF010000289.1:0-5354 GCA_031369725.1 Rhodobiaceae bacterium
ATCGCGGTTGGCAGAAACATCAAGCAAGGCGTTGTCCAAAGTCTCACCCCCCGCCTTCAGGGCAGCTATCTTCAAGGTGGAGCGTAAATCAACATCTTCCGGCAGCATGGTGAGCAACCCATTCACCAGGGAAAGCCCGCCGCCATCACGCAGCAGGCGCCGTGATCCGGCACCGGCAAGCGAATCAATATCAGCACGCGGTGCCGAAAGCACTGCGGTGACTTCAATTTTCTTGCCGAGAGAAAACTTTGCCTTGCCAGCCAGCAGTGTTCCCTGGTCGCCAACGTCTGCCGGCCTGATTTCAATTTCACTGAGGTCCACATTGTCAAAGTCTGCCACGACCTTTGACTTGAAGGTGACGGGGCGAATTTGCCCCTCGGTGTCGCCCTTGCCGCCAGGATCAACGATTGGTTCCAACCGTATCGTCCCGGTAAACCGCGCGGCATCAGTCTCGCCGTCGAGAAAATACGAGTAGCCCACATTTTCCTGTGATGAAACGCGAAGCCCCAAATGCAGCGGTGCGCCCGTGGCAAAGGCACCCGTGGTTGCTGAAAATGCCAGCGGCAATTCATCATAGGCAAACGTGCCAGCCAGCCGCCACGGCCCGGCCAAATTGGGTGCCGACAGGGTTCCATCCACATCCTCAAGATCAATCGGCTCGCTGCGGCGATCATCAATCAGCGCAAGAATACCGCCACTCACCTTGATTTGGTCAAGCATGACATGCTCAAGCAGGCGGTTGTTGCGAATGCTTTGGGCAGGCGCGAAAACCCAATTGCCGATACCATCCTGGCTGCGTTTCAGCTTGACGACGGGCTTTTGAATATCGATGCTCTCAACCTGTATGGTGCCATTGAGCAAAGCGCCCAACGTCATTTGCACCACAATCTGATTGGCGGTGGCAAACCATTTTTCTTTTTCACCTGGAGGGTTTGCAATGCGCACATCGCCCGCTGTCAGCCGTGGCCAGGGAAACAGCCGCACGGAAATGGGGCCTGCGATTTCAACCTTCCGGCCTGTCAGTTTTTGGCCGTAAGACTCAAGGTCAGCCCGGTAACGGCCCCAGTCCATCACAAACGGGGCCAGCAATGCACTGACAACCACCAGCACAAGAACAATGCCGAAATAGAAAACCGGTGACTTCCAAACCTTCATGACGCTTCACAATAGGATTTCCCCACCAAGTCGCAAGTCATTGCGGTCATTCCAAGGCGAGAATCTTTCCGGGGTTCATGATATTGAGGGGGTCCAGCGCCCGCTTGATCTGCCGCATCACGCCCACGCCCTTGCCATGCTCAGCTTCGAGAAACTTTATTTTGCCGCTGCCCACCCCATGCTCGCCCGTGCAGGTGCCGTTCATGCCAATGGCGCGGTGAATGAGCCGCTCATAAAAGCCTTTGACCCGTTTTACTTCTGCGGCGTCGGCGGGATCACAAAACAGCACCACATGAAAATTGCCATCCCCCACATGGCCAATGATGGGTCCATAAAGATTGTTGGCGCGCAAATCCTCCTGGGTGGCTGTCACACATTCTGCCAGCCGCGAAATCGGAACGCACACATCCGTGGCAAAAACATCCTGCTTGCCAGGCGCTATCACCCGCGTCGCCCAAAATGCATCATGCCGCGCCTGCCAAAGCTTCAGGCGGTCTTCTTCCTTCTCGGCCCATTCAAAACTCCCTGCCCCGTGGCCCGCTGCAATTTCACCAAACTGTTCAATCTGCTCTCGCGCGTAAGCCGCCGTGCCATGAAACTCCAGAAACAATGTGGGTGCCACCTTCAGGTCCAGCTTTGAATAGCCGTTGATCGCCTTGATGTGCTCCTCGTCAACCAGCTCGATGCGTGCCACCGGAATGCCCATTTGAATGGTTTCAATGGTCGCATTGCAGGCAGCCTCAATGGAGGGGAATGCACACACACCCGCTGTCATCGCTTCAGGAATGCCGTAAAGCCTCAGGCCAACCTCAGTGATGATTCCAAGCGTGCCTTCCGAACCCACCAGCAGTCGTGTGAGATCATATCCTGCCGATGACTTTTTCGCCCGCGTACCCGTGCGGATAATTTCGCCATTGGCCATGACCGCAGTAAGTCCCATCACATTTTCCCGCATCGTGCCATAGCGCACCGCGTTGGTGCCGGAAGCCCGTGTGGCCGCCATGCCGCCAAGGCTGGCGTCAGCCCCCGGATCAATGGGAAAAAACAGGCCCTGGTCACGCAAATGGATATTCAGGGTTTTCCGTGTGACGCCTGCCTCCACCCGCGTATCAAGATCAGCCGCGTTCACTTCCAGAATGCGGTTCATGCCCGAAGTGTTCACCGTAATGCCACCATAGGGTGCTGTAATATGGCCTTCCAAAGATGTGCCCGTACCATAGGGGATAATCGGCGTTTGGTGCTTGCCACAGACCGCTACGATTTTCTGCACCTCAAGCGTGTTCTGTACAAAGGCTACGGCGTCCGGCGGGTGCCCCGCAGCCCAGGTCTGGTCCTTGCCATGCTGATCGCGCACGGCTTGCGCCGTTGAAAGCCGCTCACCCAAAACTTCGCGAATTTCGGTAATGCTTTGCTGTGTGCTATTCCGGCGGTCTCGTGTAAGCATCCAGCAAAACTAGCAGATGGGAGGAAAAAAGCGATGGCCTTGTCCGCCCCGATCACAAGCCAGCCCTACCAAATCGAAAGCCAGTGGATTGATTACAACAGCCATTTCAACATGGCTTATTACAATGTGCTGTTTGACCGTGACTCCGATGTTTCCCTGGCGCTGCTCGGGCTCGGTCCTGAATATGTAAAGCGCACCGGAAATTCCTACTTCACCCTCGAGGCCCACATCAGCTATTTGCGTGAGCTTCATGCGGGTGACACGGTAACAATCGAAACCCAAATCCTCGATTTCGATGCCAAGCGCTTGCATTATGTGCAAACCATGCGCCACGCCATTGCGGGTTGGGTAGCCTGCATCAGCGAAAACATTGTGATGCATGTTGATATGACCACCAAAAAATCATCACCCATGCCAGCCGATATATTGGAAAAGATTAAAATTGCCTGCGACGCCCACAAGTTCCTCCCGGTTCCATTACAAGTTGGTCATAGAATAGCTATTCCGCGAAAAACCTGAAATCGTCATACCCCTGCAATATTCTCGGCGCATTTCGCTTTCATACCCACAACCCAACAGGAAAAGCGATGGAGGTAAAGATGATTTCAAATTATGGATACATACATTTTGCCGAAGCCCTGGTTTTTGCCCATGGCCCAAAGGCCGAAGCGGAAGCTGCCATGCACGCAATTCTTTGTGAAAAGTCAGGCGACATGGATACCGCCGAAACCTGGCGGAAGGTGCAGTCGGCATTGAAATTTGCGGCAGCGAAGAAAGCCCACTAAATTCCACCTTTCGCCTGCTATAATGGGTCTCAAAGGATTCGTGAGACCCGATGACGCCCACACCGGTTGATTTTGATAATTTTGATGATGCAACAGCTGCCAAGGCGGGCGGTATTTCCGCGCGTGCCTTGGCGGGTGGTGAACCTGCCTATTTCAAGGGCCTGAACCCCGAACAGCGCGATGCGGTCGAATCAACCGAAGGCCCCCTGCTGGTTCTTGCCGGTGCCGGCACCGGAAAGACCCGTGTGCTGACCACCAGGCTTGCCCACATCCTGGCAACCGGCAAAGCCTATCCCAGCCAAATGCTGGCGGTAACCTTCACCAACAAGGCAGCGCGCGAAATGAAAGAGCGCATCGGCCATCTGATCGGCGGCATGGTGGAAGGCATGACCTGGCTCGGCACATTCCATTCCATCGGTGTAAAAATCCTGCGCAATCATGCAGAGCTTGCCGGCCTCAAATCCGGCTTTTCCATTCTAGATACCGATGATCAAATTCGCCTGCTCAAACAGGTGATGTCATTGCATGACATTGATGAAAAACGCTGGCCCGCCCGCCAGCTCGCCAATCTCATTGATGGCTGGAAAAACCGGGGACTGTTGCCCGACAAGGTTCCAGCCGGTGAGGCCCACGGATTTGCGGGTGGCATTGGCGGCAAACTCTATGCCGAATATCAGGCGCGATTGAAGATTGTGAATGCGGCAGATTTCGGCGACTTGCTGCTCGAGGTCTTGCGCATTTTCCAGACCCACCCCGACGTGCTCAAGGAATATCAGCGCCGCTTCAAATACATGCTGGTGGATGAATATCAGGATACCAACGTGGCACAATATCTCTGGCTGCGACTGCTTGCCCAAGGCCATAAAAACATTTGCTGTGTGGGTGACGATGATCAATCGATCTACGGTTGGCGCGGTGCCGAGGTTGATAACATCCTGCGCTTTGAGAAAGACTTTCCGGGCGCCAAAATCATCAAGCTCGAACGCAACTACCGTTCCACCCCGCATATCCTGGGGGCAGCCTCCGGCCTCATCGAAAAAAATGAAAGCCGCCTGGGCAAGACGCTCCGCACCGACAAGAGTGAGGGCGAACCCGTTGTCGTGCGCGCCCATTGGGATGGTGACGAAGAAGCCCGCGCCATTGGCGATGATATTGAAAGCCTGCAGCAAAAGCAGGAAAAGCTCAATGACATGGCCATTCTGGTGCGTGCTTCATTTCAAATGCGCGCCTTCGAGGACCGCTTCATAATTCTTGGCCTGCCCTACCGCGTCATCGGCGGCCCGCGCTTTTATGAGCGCGCCGAAATAAGGGATGCGCTGGCCTATCTCAAAGTTACCGCCTCACCAGATAATGACTTGGCCTTCGAGCGCATTGTGAACACACCCAAACGCGGCATTGGTGACACTTCCATCAAGCGCATGTTTGACTTCGCGCGAAAGCAGCGGCTCTCGCTTTATGCAGCGGCCGAAGAACTGGTGAAGACTGATGAGCTTCCCAACAAGGCTCGTATCGCGCTTCGCCAACTCATTGAAAGTTTTGGCCGCTGGCGGCAATCCCTCGCGGGCCTGCCCCACACCGAGCTTGCCGAAATCATTCTTGATGAATCAGGCTATACTGAAATGTGGCAGAACGACAAAAGCCCGGAAGCCCAGGGGCGTCTTGAAAACCTGAAGGAACTCGTGCGCTCCATGGGTGAGTTTGAAAACATGGCCGGCTTTCTCGAACACATCGCCCTCGTGATGGACAGGGATAGTGGTGCGGAAAATGAAGACCGGGTCAGCATCATGACGCTCCATTCTTCAAAAGGCCTGGAGTTTGGCACCGTGTTCCTGCCCGGCTGGGAAGAAGGCCTGTTCCCGCACCAGCGCGCCCTTGATGAAAAAGGCCGCGCCGGGTTGGAAGAAGAGCGGCGGCTTGCTTACGTTGGCATCACCCGCGCCAAGCGCCGCGCCTTTATATCTTTCGCGCAA
>JANMPF010000310.1:0-2943 GCA_031369725.1 Rhodobiaceae bacterium
GATTTCAACGTGGGTTTCAGCGGCGATGTTCTTTGCGAGATATTCGTCGGGGAGCATGATCACACGCTCCACACCCAGTGATTCCACAATCGTGCGGGCATTGCCTGATGTACAGCAGATATCAGACTCGGCTTTTACGGCCACTGAGGTGTTGACATAGGTGACGATCGGAACACCAGGATAAAGCTCGCGCATTTGGCGGACATCTTGTGCGGTGATCGAGTCTGCGAGGGAACACCCAGCCTTGAGATCAGGAATGAGCACTGTTTTTTCCGGGTTGAGAAGCTTTGCGGTCTCAGCCATGAAATGTACACCAGCGAGAACAATCACATCGGCATCAACATTCATTGCCTTGCGGGCAAGCGCCAAACTGTCGCCCACAATATCAGCCACACAATGGAAGATTTCCGGTGTTTGATAATTATGGGCAAGGATTACAGCATTGCGCTGGCGCTTGAGTTGCAGAATTGCCTCAATGTCGGCAACGAAAGCCGGCCACTCGACTGGCGGAATGACATGCTGCACGCGTTGGTAAAGTGCATCCAGGCGATTTGGAGATATTGTCATCGCAGCCCCCTGCATTACTTAACTATGAGCGAATATCGATCATACCTATATTGAGCAGATGAAAAGTCAAGCGCGCGCTTGTCGCAATTTGCGTCCTGAGGATATGCGTTTGAGCATTCTTAATTTCCCAGCAAAATGTCGCGGGCCTCACCTTCGGTGATTTCAAAACTCGCACTCAAATATTCATTGCCGATTTTTGCCTTGGCCACGTAAGTCCCGGGCTTCAGCACGACGCTGGCTGAAAGGCCCTCAATTGGGGCAAGGGTTTCGCCGTCCGCGTCGGTCACCTGCCAGATAACATTTGCATCTGGCGCTCCCACATAGGCGAGCCTCGCAAGGCCGGCCGCGTGGTCAATTTCCACTGCGCTCATGATGCCGGGTTTGACATGCACATCGGCGACTGCCACGGCATTGCCTGTCGCAAAGCGGCTTTCGATACGGTAGTCGCCTGCTTCAACGCGCAGGATTTCGCCTGGCATTTTGGAAATGGTGACAAGTTTGCCCTTGTTGTGGCCGGAACTTGCGTAAACAAAAGACTGTGCTTGCGTGGGGGCAAGGCCAAGGTTTTTTAGACGGGGCAAAATGCGAATGCCACCCACATCCAGCACGAAGCTCACCATCAGGTGGTTGCCTTGCAGAAGCGTTAGATCTTGCGAAAAATGGGCCGAACCATAGGTGGCTTCTACTGTGTAGTCGCCGGGAGCAACTGAAATACTGGCCAATGAGGACTTGCCGTCATAAACCACTGCACCCTGACCATCACGCAATATCCATGAGATGTCGCGTTCAATCAGGCCGCTGGTTTCGGAAAGCCTTGCGGTCAGCTCCAAGCCTTCGCTGCCGGGCTTTACGATTTCAATGGCAATTTCATGGGCGGTGTTGTTTTGGACAGTAGGGTTTGCGACCGCCATGTCGGTGTCAGTGGATGCCGCATCGGCCACAGGGGTTGCAAGGCATAAAAACGCCGCCAGAACGCTGGCGTAAATCGCGCAGTTCTGGCGGCTTTTATTGCCTGCACGGGTACTGAAGTCGTGCATGCTGTCGTCCCCTTTTACTCTACTCCCCCAGCCTTCCGGCCGGTGACCAAACAAAAGCACAACGCAAGGCCCACCCGCAACGGGATACTTAATTTTTAGTTAATGGGAAAAGTGCAATTGAATTTATTGCATTTTTAGCGATCAGTCGCCAAATTGGGCGGACAATGACAAAACTCAACGATCAGTCGTCCATTATCAACTTCCTCAAAACCCGAAAATCAGGTTCCGTCAAGTCGATGGGTGAGCCGGGTCCAAGCCCTTTACAGATATCGGAAATTTTGGACATTGCGGTGCGGGTACCCGACCATGGCAAGCTTACGCCATGGCGCTTTGTGCTGTTTGAGGGGGCAGCACGGGTGGAAATCGGCCGCGCATTTGCCGAGCGGTGGAAGGCATTGCATCGCGACCACGGCGAAGCAAGCCTGGCGTTCCAGCGCGGACTTTTCATGCGCGCACCGGTGGTGGTCGCAATTGTCTCTACAGCGGCGCCGCATGTCAAGATTCCGGAGTGGGAGCAAGTGCTGTCTTCGGCTGCGGTATGTTACAATATGGTGTTGGCCGCAACTGCCTTGGGCTTTGAGGCGCAGTGGCAAACGGATTGGGTAGCGTATGATTCCGGAGCCAATGCCGCGATGGGGCTTAAGGATGCCGAACGCATCGCAGGCTTCGTTTACATCGGAACCACAACTTTGCCGCTTGAAGATCGCCCGCGGCCTGATGCACAAGCGCTTTTAACCCGTTGGGGGCGGCCATGACCATTCGCGGTGTATTGTTCGACAAGGATGGCACGCTGATTGATGTAAACGGCACATGGGTGCCGATTTACCGCAGGCTGCTGTGTGAGCAATTTGATATTGACGTGTCGCAAGCTGAAGCGCTCATGCAGCGCGTGGGGTATAACCCTGCGACTGATGGATTCTTTGCAAACTCGATTCTTGCCAGTGGCACAACGCGCCAACTAGTTGAAAACTGGTGGCCGGATTTGGATCACGCTGGCATGCAAGACAAGCTTCGCATGATTGATGTGGATTATGCACCGCTGTCGAAGTCGCTTTTAAAACCGTTGATGCCATTGGCTCCTTTGCTTCGTGAACTTAAGGCCATGAAACTGCGGGTGGGAGTTGCCACCAATGACAGTCATTATTCGGCCATCAACCACATGACGCATCTTGGCGTGGTTGATCTGTTTGATGCGGTCATCGCAGCCGATACGGTGCCAGTACCAAAACCATCAGGCGACATGATCCGGAAATTTGCCAAAAGCATGGGTTTGAAGGCAGCGGAAATCGCCATGGTTGGTGATAATTCCCATGACATGGAGGAGGCTCGCAATGGTGGG
>JANMPF010000320.1:0-6713 GCA_031369725.1 Rhodobiaceae bacterium
CAGCTGGTTTTGGACTTGCCGCACCGGCAGGCGTTGGGTCGCGATGATTTTTTGGTGACCGCCTCCAACGCGGCGGCGGTGGCGCTGATCGATCATTGGCCCGCATGGCCGTCGCATGCGGCACTTCTTGTTGGCTCAGCAGGCAGTGGCAAGTCACATCTGGTTGAGGTGTGGCGGCAACGTTCCAACGCGATGCGCGTTAATGCAGGTGAATTAAGAGTTGAAACCGCGCCTGCGCTTTTGACCTCAAATGCCCTGGCAATTGAGGATGCGGTCCCGGGCTTTGACGAACGCGGCATGTTTCACCTGCTCAACCTTGCCAGGCAACAAAACGGCAGTGTCCTGATCACGGCGCGAACCCGGCCTGAATTATGGGGCATTGCCATACCAGATCTCCTGTCGCGACTGCGGGCAATTCCGGTTATTGAGATCCTGCCGCCCGACGATGCCTTGTTGCGCGGGGTATTGGTGAAACTGTTTTTTGACCGCCAGATCGGCGCTGAGGAATCCACCGTCAGCTTCATGCTCACGCGCATGCCGCGCTCATTGGGAGCAGCGCGCATGCTGGTCGCGGAAATTGACAGGCGGGCATTGGAAGAACGGGCGGCGGTGACGCGCCCCTTCGTGGCCAAGGTTTTGGGTGACTTTTCCGCCACGGAACTTTTTGAGGAGCGGGATTAATTGGCGTTTACCGCACTCACATCCTGGCCTTCACCATTCTGTCATATGGGCTTATTATCGGTTCGTGTTAAAAGGATTATCCATGAACGACATGCCGCCAACTGCCGTGATTGGCCTCGACGATCCCAAGCGGTTTTTTAACCGCGAGCTGTCGTGGCTGGGATTTAACATGCGGGTACTGGAAGAGGCGCGCAACCACAGTCATCCTCTATTGGAGCGCCTGCGGTTCTTATCAATCTCGGGAAATAACCTTGATGAATTTTTTATGGTGCGCGTCGCGGGGCTGGTAGGGCAGGTGCGCGAACAGGTTGTTGAAATCAGTGATGACGGGCTAACCCCTGCCGAACAGCTTGAGAAAATCAGAAAATTTGCCCAGGAACTAATGGCTGAGCAGGACCGACGCTGGCTCCAGCTCAAAAGCGAGTTGACCGAAAACGGCATCACGATGGTTGACGAGGACCACCTCACCAAAGAGGAGCACAGGTGGCTCGACAACCGCTTCCTTGAATATATTCTTCCCATTGTCACACCCATCGCCATTGATCCTGCCCATCCGTTTCCGTTCATTCTCAACCGCGGTTTCATAATTGCACTCGAATTGAGGCGTCGTACCGATGGCGGCATCATGAACGCCATTCTGCCCATTCCGCCACAACTTGAACGTTTCATCAGGCTGCCTGGGGCCACCGCCAGATTCATTTCATTTGAAAACATGTTGAGGGTTTTCCTGCCGAAACTTTTTCCCGGCTATGATGTTTTGGGGCAGGGCCTGTTTCGCATTATCCGCGACAGCGACCTTGAAATAGAAGAGGAAGCCGAAGACCTGGTTCGCCTGTTTGAAAGTGCCTTGAAGCGCCGCCGCCGGGGCTCGGTTATTCGCATGGAGGTGGATGCAGACTGTCCCACCGGAATTCGAAACTTCATCGCTGACCAGCTTGACGTGAGCGATGATGTGACAGTGACCTGTGATGGCCTTGTTGGCTATGCGGATACCAAGCAACTCATTCTCGATGAGCGCCCCGATTTGAAATTCACGCCCTACATAGCGCGCTTTCCCGAACGGGTGCGTGACCACGGCGGCGATTGTTTTGCTGCCATTCGCCAGAAGGATTTCGTGGTTCATCACCCGTATGAATCATTCGATGTGGTGGTGCAGTTTGTATTGCAGGCGGCAAGCGACCCCAATGTGGTGGCAATCAAGCAGACCCTCTATCGCACTTCAAGCAACTCTCCCATTGTCGCAGCACTTGCCAAAGCGGCAGAGGCCGGAAAATCCGTGATGGCGCTGATTGAGCTCAAGGCGCGCTTTGATGAAGAGGCCAACATTCAATGGGCGCGAGACCTGGAACGCGCTGGCGTGCAGGTGGTGTTTGGTTTCATCGAACTCAAGACCCATGCCAAGGTTTCCATGGTGGTGCGCCGGGAAGGTGGCGGCATGCGCAGCTACGTGCATTACGGCACCGGAAACTATCACCCCATCACCGCAAAAGTTTACACCGACCTTTCATTCTTTACCAGTGATCCAGCACTTTGCCGGGATGCGGCACGCCTGTTCAACTTCATATCAGGCTACGCCCGGCCGGAAGACCTGGAAAAGCTTTCGCTGTCGCCAATCAATCTCCAGTCTATGCTGCTTGCCAGAATTGACGACGAAATTGCCCATGCAAAAGCCGGCCGGCCGGCGCAGATTTGGGGCAAGTTCAATTCACTGGTGGATCCCGGCATTATTGACGCATTGTACAAGGCCAGCCAAGCGGGCGTACAGATTGATTTTGTGGTGCGCGGCATTTGTTGTTTGCGGCCTGGCGTTCCCGGTCTTTCAGAAAATATCCGTGTCAAAAGCATTGTCGGGCGGTTTCTTGAACATTCTCGCATTATTTGCTTTGGTGCAGGGCATGGATTGCCCCATGCGAAGGCCCTGGTATTCATCGGCTCGGCTGATCTGATGCAGCGGAATTTGCATCGCCGGGTTGAGACCATGATCCCAATTGAAAACCCCACGGTTCATGAGCAGATCCAGGATCAAATCATGGTCGTGAATTTCAAGGATAATCAGCAGAGTTGGAACATTTTGCCGGATGGCTCGGCCCACCGGATCGTACCTGGGCCAAACGAAGCGCGTTTCAATGCCCATGATTATTTCATGAATAATCCCTCTCTCTCTGGACGTGGAAACTCGCTTAAAGGTAATGTACCGGGTGAGAACGCGGCACTGAAACGGAAGTCCAAGGTTCGCAAGTGAGCTGGCACAAGGGTTTTAGAACGGAACCACCGACCTATCGGCCGGTTGCTGTGGTCGATATTGGCTCCAACTCGGTGCGCCTTGTTGTGTATGATGGTTTGCGCCGTTCGCCAACACCTGTGTTCAATGAGAAGATACTTTGCGGCCTTGGCAAGGGCGTGGCCATTACCGGCAAACTTGCAGATGGCGGCATTGCGCGGGCACTTTCAGCGCTGCGCCGGTTTCGCGCTCTCGCCAAACAGATTGGCGTGAGACAGGTGTTTGCGGTGGCAACGGCTGCCGCACGGGAAGCCTCAAACGGCTCCAGCTTTATTGAAAGTGCTGAAGAAGCCATTGGCGTTGGCATCAATGTTTTGACGGGCAAGGAAGAGGCGCGCTATGCCGCACTTGGCGTGATCGCCGGCATTCCCGAAGCAGACGGCATCGTGGGAGATTTGGGCGGTGGCTCACTCGAACTGATCGATGTGCTTGATGGCAAGCTGCGCGATGGCATAACGCTTCCCATTGGCCCACTAAGATTGATTGACATGTCGGGTGGTTCAATTCCCCGAGCCAAGGAAATTGTCGATGAATATCTCGATAAAACCCAAATACTTGAAAAACTGACGGACCGGACATTTTACGCGGTGGGCGGCACGTGGCGAAATCTGGCGCGCCTTCACATGGCGCAGAACAGATATCCGCTGCATGTCCTGCACCATTATGCGATGACGCGGCAACAGGCGGCGGGAGTGGCTGATCTTGTTTCCGGCCTGTCGTCATCGTCGTTGAAGGATGTGCGCGAGGTTTCGCGCAGCCGTTCTGACACGCTGCCTTACGGTGCGCTGGTGCTTGAGCGTTTGTTGGCCAAGAGCAAAGCGACTGATGTTGTCGCTTCAGTTTATGGGGTGCGTGAGGGGCTGCTTTATTCCAAGCTGCCGCGCAAGAAAATGCAGGCCGACGCGCTGCTTGCCTCATGCTGGGACTTTGCGCGGCGATATGCGCGATCACCTGAACATGAACTTGAACTTTGTGATTGGACTGACCAGCTCTATGGCGGGCAGGGGTTCAAGGAAACCGAGACTGAAACCCGCTTGCGTTACGCTGCCTGTCTGCTTGCCGACATCGGCTGGCGGGCGCATCCTGATTACCGGGCCGAGCGCTCACTTGGCATGATTTCACAGGCCGCCTTTGTCGGCATTGACCACCCAGGCCGGGTGTTCCTCGCACTCACCGTTTTCTACCGCTATGAAGGCGAAGACATGGGTGACGGTTTGGTGCATTTGCTTGACGACAATCAAATCGCACGGGCGCATTTGTTGAGTTCAATTTTCCGCCTTGGTTATATTCTTTCGGCGGCCATGCCCGGCATGCTGCCGCGCATTGGCTTGAAAATGGCGGATGGAAAAGTGCTGCAACTGATCCTGCCAAAAAAATTGAAAGATCTTATGGGCGAGCGCGTCGAAAAGCGCCTGGCAGGACTTGCTGCTGAAATGGGCCGGGTTGCTAAGGTGGTAATTGCGTAATCACGACGCGACCATCCTTAAAACCAATCATTGCCTTGCCACGCTTTAGCTCAAGTGCCAAATTGCCGAAAACTTCGCGCCGCCAGCCATGCATGAGGGGAACATCGGCGCTATCGTCTTCTGCCATAGCTTCAA
The DNA here is from genome assembly GCA_031369725.1 of Rhodobiaceae bacterium. Classification (GTDB taxonomy): domain Bacteria; phylum Pseudomonadota; class Alphaproteobacteria; order Rhizobiales; family Aestuariivirgaceae; genus Aestuariivirga. The sequence goes on from JANMPF010000320.1 coordinate 4,564, forward strand.
TGTCGGATATATTGGCCACAAGTTTGGGTGCCAGGCCTTCGCGCTCACAGACGATTTTGAGGGCGAGTTTCAGAATTTCGGCGGCGGCCTGGGTTGACTCGGAAGATTCACCACGGCCCCAACTGGTATGGGGAAGCGTTGCGGGATCACGGGCCAAGCCATCTTTCACGGCCTTGACCAGCGCATCGCCAAGCCTGGAATTGCCCATGCCGCGCGGCAGGGCGCGGAGCTGACCGAGTGCCTCTTTGGTTTGTGGCATTTGGGTTGCGACTTCGGCCACCGCGTCATCCTTGATGACGCGCGTACGAGGCACATTTTTTTCCTGCGCTTCCAACTCCCGCCAGCCTGCAACGGCGATGAGTACCGCAAGCTGCTTCTTGGATTTGAGTCGAACCTTGACGCGCTTCCAGGCATCCTCGGGTTCGGTACGATAGGTTTCGATGGCGGTGAGAATATCCATTTCCTGCGCCAGCCAAGGTTCACGGCCCGTCATATCAAGTTCAACTTTCAGCGCTTCATAAACGGTGCGAAGATGGGTTACGTCCGATAACGCATAAACAAGCTGCTTTTCGGTGAGTGGCCGGCGCGACCAATCGGTGAAGCGGGAAGACTTGTCGATTTGTGCCTTGGCCAATTTGCGCACAATGCCTTCGTAACTCACCTGATCGCCGAAGCCACAGACCATGGCGGCAATCTGTGTATCAAAAATGGGGTGCGGAACGGTGCCCGAGAGGTGAACCATGATTTCAATATCTTGCCGGGCGGCGTGGAAAACCTTGAGAACTTTCTCGTTGGTCATCAGTTCAAAGAATGGTTTAAGGTCAATGCCTTCGGCCATGGGGTCAATAAGACCGTTGATCTCATTTCCGGCGATTTGAATGAGGCAGAGGTCGGGCCAATAGGTGGTTTCGCGCATGAACTCGGTGTCCACGGTCACGAACGTATCATGGGCCAAGGCCTTGCACAGGGTTGCGAGAGCTTTGGTGGTTGTGACGAGGTCCATGGGGCGCACCTCGCCAGAGTCTCAGGGCAAGGTCAACCAGAACAAGGCAAATTCCAAAAAAATATATTTTATTTATTGGTATCAGTTAGTTATGAACTCCACATAAAGTGTATTATGAAAACACGCGGGTGAAGATCGTTTCCACGTGTTTGGTATGATAGCCAAGGTCGAACAGGGCTTTCAGCTCGTCGGGTGAAAGATGGGCGGATACTTCCTTATCAGCCATCAGCAAATCGAGGAAATTTCCTTCGCCACGCCATACGGGCATGGCATTACGTTGGACGGCGGCATAGGAATCTTCCCGGCTCATGCCTTTCTGGGTGAGTGCCAGCAAAATGCGCTGGGAATGAATGAGGCCTCCCAGCTTATCCAAATTGCGTTTCATATTTTCAGGGTAAACCAACAGCTTATCAATGACGCCGGTGAGGCGCTTCAGAGCAAAATCCAAATGCACGGTCGCGTCGGGCCCAATGCCACGCTCGACGGAAGAGTGCGAAATATCGCGCTCATGCCATAGGGCCACGTTTTCAAGTGCAGGCACTGCGGCTGAGCGTACGAGGCGGGCAAGGCCGGTGAGATTTTCGGCAAGCACCGGATTGCGCTTGTGCGGCATGGCCGAAGAACCTTTTTGTCCGGGTGAGAAGAACTCCTCCACCTCCAAAACCTCAGTGCGTTGCAAATGGCGGATTTCAATCGACAGGCGCTCAATCGAACTTGCGACAACCGCCAGAACCGAGAAATACATGGCATGGCGGTCACGGGGAATGACTTGTGTAGATACGGGTTCAGGTGACAAGCCGAGTTTTGCCGCCACATATTCCTCTACACTTGGATCGATGTTGGCGAAAGTGCCAATGGCACCTGAAATGGCACAGGTTGACACTTCTTGCCTGGCTGCAACAAGCCGTGCACGGCAGCGCGTGAACTCGGCAAAGGCGTAGGCGAGTTTTACGCCGAATGTGGTGGGTTCAGCATGAATGCCGTGGCTGCGTCCAATGCATACCGTGTCCTTGTGTTCGAAGGCCCGGCGCTTGAGGGCGGCCAACAGGCCATCAATGTCGGCAATCAAAATATCCGCAGCGCGCACCAGCTGGATGTTGAAGCAGGTGTCGAGCACATCGGATGATGTCATGCCCTGATGCACAAA
>JANMPF010000322.1:0-10305 GCA_031369725.1 Rhodobiaceae bacterium
CAACTGGGCGAGAAAGTGCTGTTGGAGGCAGAGCGCGGCTATCATATGGTTTTGCCCAATTCCGGCATAAATCTTTCGCGCACGCTCACCTACGCGAGAACACCGGGGGCTGCAACACCCATGGACATGGGATTGCGATTGGCCGGAACCGATGAATTTGCCGGGTTGGATGCAGCACCTAATTGGGCACGCGCCGACGCCTTGTGGACAGTTTTCAAGACGCTGCTTCCTGCTCTCAATCCTCCCGATGCGGCGACCACCCGGTGGATGGGGCGAAGGCCAGGCACACCGGATTCGCTTCCGGTCATTGGCCCTTCCAAACGCGCCTCAAATGTGTGGTATGGTTTTGGCCATGGCCACATGGGGCTCACCTGGGGGCCAAGCACGGGGAGATTGCTGAGTGAGTTGATGCGTGGCGATCGCAGCAATATTGATCTCACACCGTTCCGCGTTGACCGCTTTTGAAGGCAAGGCACATGAAACCTGATACTCCCCCCACCATTTTTCTCAGCGACTACAAACCAACTCCCTATGAGATTGAAAGCCTGCATCTCGACTTTTCGCTTGAACCACGGGCAACGCGCGTTACGTCACGCATTGACGTCAAACCCCGTGACAACAATTTGCCACTGGTTTTCAGCGGCGAGAAACTCAAACTCATCAGCGTGAAGCTGAATGGCAATGACGTGGCCCACACGGTGGATGAGCACAATCTCACGATTGCCGACCTTCCCACTTCAACATTCACGCTCGATATTGAAACAGAATGTGACCCTGTGGGCAACACCGCACTCTCGGGTCTCTATCAATCCAATGGCATGTATTGCACACAGTGCGAGGCGGAAGGCTTCCGCCGCATCACCTATTTTTATGACCGGCCCGATGTGATGACGCGTTATTCGGTTCGCATGGAAGCGAGCAAGGCGCTTTGCCCGGTATTGCTCTGCAATGGCAATTACCAAAAGGGTGGTGACGTGCCAGGAACTGACCGGCACTTTGCCTTTTGGCAAGACCCGCATCCAAAACCCAGTTACCTGTTTGCGCTTGTGGCAGGCGACCTAGCGGCTCTGCATGACAGTTTCACCACCATGTCGGGCCGCAAGATCCGCCTTGGAATTTATGTTGAAAAAGGCAAGGAAGACCGTTGTGGGTGGGCGATGGCATCCCTCAAGACTTCCATGCGGTGGGACGAGACGGCGTTTGGGCGTGAATATGACCTTGAGGTTTTCAACATCGTGGCAGTTTCCGATTTCAACATGGGGGCCATGGAAAACAAGGGTCTGAATGTTTTCAACGACAAATATATTCTGGCTTTGCCGCAAACCGCCACCGATATGGACTACACCAATATTGAAGCCATAATCGCCCATGAATATTTCCATAACTGGACAGGCAACCGCATCACGTGCCGCGACTGGTTTCAGCTGTGCCTGAAGGAAGGACTCACGGTTTTCCGCGACCAGGAATTTTCATCGGACCTGCGCTCACGGGCAGTTAAAAGAATTGCGGATGTGAAAACCCTGCGGGCACGGCAATTTCCTGAAGACGGCGGGCCGCTTGCACACCCGGCGCGTCCCAACTCCTATATCGAGATCAATAATTTTTACACGCCGACGGTTTATGAAAAGGGTGCCGAAATTTGCCGCATGATGAAAACGCTGATCGGCGAGGTTGCCTTCGCCAAGGCCATGGACATCTATTTCGAACGCCACGATGGGGATGCAGCAACGGTTGAGGATTTCGTTCAATGCATGGCGGATGCCTCGGGCCGCGACTTCTCGCAATTTTTCAAGTGGTATGAACAGGCGGGAACGCCGCATATTGAAGTGAGCAAGCACTATGATGCAAAAACCCAGACCTTCGACCTCACACTTGAACAAACAACAGCGCCCACGCCGGGCCAGGCACTGAAACAGCCGATGCAAATTCCGCTGCGCCTTGGGCTTGTAGGACCGGGAGGCGAGGACATGGTTTTGGACCTTGAAGGAATTGGCAAACTCAACACGCCGCTCATAGAATTGCGCCAGGAAAAGCAAACGTTTCGTTTCCGAAATATTTTAAAACGCCCGGTTTTGTCACTCAACCGCGGATTTTCGGCGCCAGTCATTCTACGAGACAAGCAGAGTACCGAGGACCAGCTATTCCTCATGGGGCATGACGGGGACACCTTCAACCGGTGGGAATCTGGCCAATCACTTGGCAAGGATCTTATCATTTCGAGCCTCAATGCATTTGCAAGCAGCAACCCAACACCAAGCACTGACGGTTATGCGGCAGCACTTAGAGACACTCTTGAGGACAAGACGCTGGATGCAGCTTTCAAGGCCATGATGCTGGGCCTGCCCACGGAAGCTGACATTGCAGCCGTGCTTGCGTCCAACGTTGATACCGACCTTGTTCTCAAGTCACGCGATCATGTGCGGGCGGAGCTGGGTGGAAAACTCAAGGGCACCCTGCTTGATATTTTGACCGACACGCAGGAACGCGGCAATTACGTGGCTGATCCTGCAAGCACCGGCAGGCGGGCTTTGCGCTATGCAGCACTCGGACTGCTGGCGGCAGGTCTTCCCGGCATCGCGGTTGGCCTCATTCAGCAGGAATTGGCCTCTGCCTCAAACATGACAGCTGAGATAGGCGCACTGACCGCCATCTCAAGCATTGATGCACCCGAAACGGCGCAGGAGTTGGACAAGTTTTATGCCCGCCATAGTGGCGATCATTTACTGGTCGACAAGTGGTTTGCGCTGAACTCATATGTCGGTGATGCGGCAAAAATTGAACGGCTCATGGGCCACCAGGATTTCCGCCTGACAACGCCTAACCGGGTCTACGCCCTGATCGGCGGATTTACGACGATGAACCTTTCCGGCTTCCATGCAGCGGACGGCGAAGGCTATCGGATCGTAGCCGAAACGATCCTCAAACTGGATGCGATAAACCCGCAAGTCGCAGCCCGCTTGGCGACCGGATTTCGCAGCTGGAGCATGATGAATGACGTGCGAAGAAACGCTGCATCCGCCGCGTTGGAACGCTTGGCGGCAGCACCCAATTTGTCGCGCGATTCCTATGAAATCATATCGCGCACCCTGCGCGGCTAGGCCCGGCAAAATTCATCGCTGGACAAGTTGTTTCGTTTACGAATCTATAGGGGTTAATTGATTCGATTTGGGGGATGGCAAATCGGGCCAATTGCCGTGGGCACGGCGACAGGCAAAGGCAATAAATCTTGGGCAAGGCACAGATAGGCGAATTGTTTTTTAGGGAGCGCGCGTTACGCCTGCCTTCGCCGTTGCCAGAAAAATGGCGCATTCTGATCTCCGAGAAGTCCCTGCGCCGCACGATTACAATCCTCACCTGCCTGTTCATCCTGGCGCTCACCGTTTCATTGCTTTCACAATTGATGCTCAGCCGCAGCAGCCACCTTGCCGAACAAAACCGGCTTTCAGTCCTGCACGCACAAATCACCGCGCAGAGCATTGTCGCTGCACTTTCATCCGATGTGGCCAATGGCGAGACCGTGCGGCCAATGAACGGCGACCTTCTTGCGCAATCCTTGCCGGATGACGCGCTGGCGGAAGATCGGGTTTTTGCTCTCGTCGACAATTTTGGACTGGTGCTGGCCAGCGTTCCAGCCTCCAGCAACCTCACGGGGCAGAAAATAACCGACGTGCTGGGTCCGCAATTCATTACCGAGACAGATCTGGAAGCACAGACCATGCGTCCCCTTGCCCTGGTCAATGGCGAAGGTGCTTACGTGACAGCACATGGACTTGGGAGTTTTCCCGGCAGCCTTGTGGTGATCCAAAAACGCTCGGATTTGCTCGCCTCATGGTGGACGGGCGTTACGCGGCTTTCAGTTTTGTTTATTGTTACCCTTCTTGTTCTGAGCATGCTGGCCGGCGCGTTTCACTGGCAGGCCGCCAAAGCCTCGGAAGCCGACACCACACTTGCCATCGCCACGGAGCGCCTCGACAAGGCGCTGGACCGCAGCAATTGCGGCATGTGGGACTGGAACCTGGCGGAAGGAACAATCTTCTGGTCGAAATCCATGTTTGAAATTCTCGGCCTGCAGCCCAAGGGCGAGCTATTGAGTTTTGGCGAAGTTTCCGAGCGCCTGCATCCTGAAAACGCCAACATTGAAATGATGATTGAGGAACTGCTGCGTGGCGAGCGTTCGGTGTTCAACCGCGAGTTCCGCATGCGTCATGAGGATGGCCATTGGGTTTGGCTGCGGGCGCGGGCGGCGCTGGCACCGGGCGAAAACCCCGAGTCACCCCACCTCATCGGCATCGTGTTTGACATTTCGGCGCAAAAGCAAAGTGACAAACTCAATCAGGACGCCGAACTCCGGCTCAAAGATGCCATCGAAAATATTTCCGAAGCATTCGTATTGTGGGACACGGAAAACCGGCTGGTGTTATGCAATTCCAAATATCAACAGTTCCACTCGCTGCCCGCTACTTCCTGCATTCCCGGAACGCCCTATGCAACGGTGACCCAATCGGCCAAGGAACCCATTGTGCGCCAGTATGTTCCAACTGTTGCAGGCGACAGCAATGAGGGTAAGTCGCTGGAAGTGCAGTTGGGCGATGGGCGCTGGCTGCAAATCAACGAGCGCCGCACGCGGGATGGGGGCTTTGTTTCGGTGGGCACAGACATTACTGCCCTCAAAAAACATGAAGAACGGCTGCTGCTGTCTGAACGCACGCTGATGATGACGGTTCGCGACCTGCAGAAGGAGCGCTTGCTGGCTGACCAACAATCGCAACGGCTGGCCGATTTGGCCGATAAATATGCCCGGGAAAAAACCAGGGCTGAAACTGCCAACCGCTCAAAATCGGAATTTCTGGCAAACATGAGCCATGAACTCAGGACACCGCTGAATGCCATCATCGGCTTTAGCGAAGTGATGCAGGAACAAATGTTCGGACCTTTGGGTTCAAACAAATATGCAGAGTACTCCCACGACATCCACAAGAGCGGCCAGTTCCTTCTCGATGTGATCAATGACATTCTGGATATGTCCAAGATCGAGGCGGGGCGCATGGAACTTGAGCTCACGTCGCTCTCGGTTCCTTCCATTATTGAGGATATCATGCGTTTTGTGGGTCCGCGGGCGGCCGAGGGCCATGTTGACATCATTCTTGATATGCCGAAAAAATGCGAGATCGTGGCCGACAAGCGCGCCCTCAAACAAGTGTTCATCAACCTGCTTTCAAACGCAGTAAAATTCACCCCCGAAGGTGGGCAGGTCAAGGTTGCGATTTCCAAATCAATGGATGGTGCCAGCATTGAGATTGCCGACACCGGCATCGGCATCCCAAGCAACGATATTGAAAAGCTGGGGCGACCCTTTGAGCAGGTCGAGAACCAGTTCACCAAGAGCAAGGGCGGCTCTGGCCTTGGGTTGGCAATTTCAAAGTCACTGGTTGATTTGCACAACGGCACGCTGACAATTGCAAGCGTTGTCGGGGTTGGAACTACTGTTACCGTGACACTGTGCAACACTCCCGAAGCCGAAAGACTGAAATCTGCCTGATCACTTCTTCCGGTTGGCGCGATCGCGAATTGCGGCTGCCAGCAATTGCCTCTCCTGTGGCGTCAGCACCGCCAAAATATCAAGAGCCGCATCGCCACCACGTGCTGCAAGCTTGCCATTCTGGCTGGCAAATTCGTTGACAACGGCTTTCACTTTTTCAATGTCGTAGGGAACGGCCACAATCGCATCTGCCAATTTTACGGCAGACTGTTCTGACGCATCACGATCACTACGGAAATCATCGCGATATTTTTTAAGGATATCAAGCAGTACCTTGCGCCTGTCGCGCGGCATTTCGACAAAGAAACGGCGGGGAATGAGCTGGGCATAGCTCACACCCATGAGGCGATCCGGCCCGCCATGAACGAACATGCGGGTAACCACGGCGCCACCAATCAACAGATTGAGGGCAAGCGAGCCAATGAGCAGGGCTTGCCACCACTTTGAACGCCTGGGAATTGCAGAAATGTCACTCATGTCAGTTCACCATCAGAATAGTTTTCGACGTCGTCAAGGCCGCTGGAAATATCAGAGTCCGTGGCCCCGGCCAGAGTTGATCCCATGACGCTGTCGGGCAAATAACTGTCAAACGTGTCCTTGGTGCCGAGATAAACTCCAAGCAGCAGGGACGCCGCCAACGGCAGGGCAATCGCCCAACGGTTAAGGGGCGGGCGGGGTCGCAACTGCACGACATTGGACTGTTGCTGCGTTGCCCGAATGATGGCCATCAGGCGTTCCTCGGCACCTTGTGGAATGGCCGGCTCGGATGCGCGCTGCAACAGCTTTTCGAGCGCTGCATCCATTTTACCGTTATCAAGATTTTCCATGCTTCACCTATAACCCAATTCTTCCAGCAGCCCACGCCAATCATCGGCGAGGCTTTCCTTCAATGCACGCCGCCCGCGCGTTAAAAGGGATTCAATTGCATCAACTGATACTTCCATGACTGATGCTGCCGCCATGTTGCTCATGCCTTCAAAATAAACCAGGGTCACCGCCAGCTTTTGCCGTTCGGGGAGCCTGGCAATTGCCTGATCGACGCGCCGCGTTGCGGTTTTGCCGTCAAGCCCGGCATCGGTACGCTGCTTGGGATCGACAATTTCGCCAATCGCCTCAATATCCACAAACTGTTTCTTGCGCAGACGGTCCACCGCAAGGTTTGATGCCACGCGCATGAGCCAACCCTTGAGCGCCTTGGCTTCACGGATTTGCGCCGGATTTGCCCACAGCTTTATAAAAGCCTCCTGGGCCACATCTTCGGTTTCCGCATTGCCATTCATCATGCGCCACACCATGCGGTACACGGGTTTGTAATAGCGCGACACCAGTTCGGCGAACGAGGCAGAATCACGACGAGCTGAGGCCACCAGCAATTCAGCATCGCTCGTCGTTTGCAGGGTTGTCATTCCGGTGCTTTGAATTTCGCTGGTCCGTTGTGGTTTCTAGTTTGCCGGGGCCTCGCCCAGGGTTTTACGCCATTTTGCCAGTTTGAAAATACGGGCCTCATCAAAAGTCACACCGCCATCACCGTTGGTGTCTGCACCCTTTACCATGGCCGCCACATAATTATCGAGCTCGGCACGGGTGACGCTGCCATTCTTGTCGGTATCCATGCTCGCCAAAATATGGTCACGGCGGCGCTCCATGGCGGCCTGAAGAGCTGCATCAATTTCGGCCGCACTTACGGCACCATCGTTGTTGGCATCAACTTTCATGAATCGTTTTTCAGCCAGGGGCGTGAATTCGGCCAAGCTGATTTTACCATCCTTGTTAGCATCAAGACGGTCAAAAACCTTTTGGGCGCGCGGCAGGTAGGGTTCGCTGGCAACTGCCATGGTGGCTACAGCTGCCACACCGGACGCCACGAGAACGATCATCACTATTTTCTTGGGCATTTTTTCTCTCCGTTTGGTTGCGGGAATTTCGCTTCCCTACAACAAAGACGGCCTAATTTGCAGATTCCGTCGCAGGTTTTTGGATGTCGACGGGGCCAATAATTGCGTCAAAAATTGCGGCAACCCGCAATTGCGTGTCAGCAAGCAGGGACTCCGCCGATTTAATGTCCGGGACGATGGCCGCGCCGGCCACGATTTGGTTCAAGCCTGCCGGCGACGTGGCAGGGTTATAGGCTCCGCTCACACACAGCCGCAACACCTGCGTAATGCGATGATATAGCAGACAGGCCTCGTTAAGTTCATGGGCGGTGCCGGCAGCAAGGAAACCTGCGGTTGCGAGCTTGCTCAAAGCCGCATGGGTGTTGGTGTCGAGAATGCCCGGGTTCTTGGCGGCGTGAACGAGTTGCAGGAATTGGGCGATGAACTCAATGTCAACAAGACCGCCACGCACGCGTTTGATGTCCCACGGGCCGACCTGGCCCTGCTCTTTCACCATCAGGCGTCGCATGGCAAGCACGTCGCTGCGGGTGACAGTTGCATCGCGTGGCGCGCACAGGCTTTCGGCAATCGCCTGGGTCAAGTTGATGCCAAGTCCCACATCGCCCGCCACAACACGGGCGCGGGTCAAGGCAAGCTTCTCCCAGGTCCAGGCCGAATCGTTTTGATAGCTTCGGAAACTCTCAAGGCTGGTGGCAACCGGCCCCTTGTTGCCGGAGGGCCGCAGGCGCATGTCCACTTCAAACAACACGCCTTCGCTGGTGGGGGCGGTGATCGAGGTGATCAGCCTCTGGGTGAGGCGGCTGAAATACTGGTTCACGGCGAGCGGCTTTGCAGCTTCTGAATATTCCAGTTCTTCAGGGTTTTCATAAACCAGCATGAGGTCCAGATCGGAACCTGCTGTCATTTCACGGCCGCCCATTTTGCCCAGGGCCACCACACAGCTGCGCCCGCCGGGAACAGCTCCGTGGCGGATTTCCATGTCTTGCCGGACGGCATCATGCAGGCGTTGCAAAAGCAGTTCGGCAATGGTGGAAAAAGCAGAGCCTGCTTCCACCGCACTCACGGTTTCAGACAGCACGCGAACGCCCACACGAAACATTTGCTCACGGCCAATGATGCGCACGCGGTCAACAACCTCGTCCAGCGGGACCGAGGCTGGAATAACCGATGCGATGATTGCCTTTACCTCTTGCGGGCGCGGCAAGGCACCAAAGAAGCCGGGGTCCAACACCGCGTCAAGAACACGCGGGCGGGCACTCAATTGTTCAGCAAGGCGTGGTGCGGTTCCAAGAATGGTGGCGATCAGATCAAGCAGATTGGGATTGGCCTTCAACATGGAAAAGAGTTGAACGCCGGCTGGAAGACCGGAGATGAAACGATCAAAAGCGAGGAAGGCCAAATCCGCATCGCCGCTACGGGCAAGTGCCTGCAGCAACATGGGCATGAGTTCGGTTAGAAGTTCTTTGGATTTTCCGCTGCGGGTGGCGGCATAGCGGCCGAAATGCCAGCCGCGTATTGTTGCCGAAACCTCGCTGGCCTGCTTGAATCCCATGCCAGCCAAGGTTTCAATGGTTTCCGGGTCATCCTCACCACCCGTGAACACCAGGCTACCTGCAGCATTTCCCAAATCCGGGGCGTTTTCAAAAAGCGCTGCGTAATGGTCCTGCACCAATTGAAAGGTTTGGCGCAACTCCGTGGCAAAGGTCGCGGAGGAAGAATAGCCTGAAAAACGCGCAAGACTGTCAAAAGCCTGTTGCTCATTGGGTAGCATGTGGGTTTGTTCGTCGTTCACCATTTGAATGCGGTGCTCGATGGTGCGCAGGAACCGGTAGGCGGTTTTCAGACTTGCAGCAGCCTCGCGCGTTATCCAACCCGCTTGTGCCAATGCTTCCAGCACTTCAAGCGTACGCAGACCTCGCAGCGAGGGGTTGCGCCCGCCGGCAATGAGCTGCTGGGTTTGCACAAAGAATTCGATTTCACGAATGCCGCCGCGACCGAGCTTAATATTATGACCCAGCACCGCAATGGTGCCGTGACCTTTTACAGCGTGAATTTGGCGCTTGAGGGATTGCACATCGGCAATAGCCGCAAAATCCAAGTACTTGCGCCAGATGTAAGGTTTCAGGCGCTGCAGAAATTCGGCACCCAGTGCCAAATCACCTGCGGCGGCACGCGCCTTGATCATGGCGGCGCGTTCCCAGTTCTGGCCCATGCTTTCATAATAGACCGCGGCAGATTCCATCGAGATGGCAACTTGCGTGGCGCGGGGGTCGGGCCGCAGCCGCAAGTCAACCCGCAGGCCGTAGCCGTGTTCGGTGATATCCTGCAAGATGGTTACCAGCCGCTTGGTCAGGCGTACAAAAAATGTGGCGGGTTCTACACCTTCGGCAAGGGGTGCAATTTCAGGATCGTAGAGAATGATGAGATCAATATCGCTGGAGTAATTCAACTCACCAGCGCCATGCTTACCCATGGCGAGGGCCACGTAGCCACAATTCAGCGACGGATTATCAGGATTGTTGATATGAAATTTGCCGGATCGGCCTGCGTCGCGCAGCAGCCAGTTGATGGTGGCACCCAACATGGCATCGGCAAAGCGCGTGAGATTGAAGGTTACATCATCCACCTTCCAAACCAGGCCCACATCTGCAAGGGCGGTGAGAAGTGCCGCCTTATCCTTGGCATGGCGCAAGGCTGCCATGATTTCAGATTGGGTTGGCAATTCACCTGAGGCGCAAAGCTGGGCGCAGATACCTTCGAGTATTTCCTCAGGGGGAGCACCCAGAAGCTGCACGACAAAATCCGGGTCGCGCAGCATAAGGGCGCGCAAATAGGGAGAGCCACCGGCCACAGATTGCAGGAATGATTTGA
>JANMPF010000444.1:0-2781 GCA_031369725.1 Rhodobiaceae bacterium
GCAGTGATGCATTGTTGTCTCTTGCCCAAGCAATAAAATCAACAATTCGCCGTTCAATTTTGATTGCATGGTTCTGCGCAATGTCGCTCAGGCGATGATTTAGAAAGGGATTCCCAAAGCGCTCAAGGGTGGTGAAAACATAGGCGCTAGCTGCTGCCTCCATGCCACGTGCTGAAAAGCCGGGAATGACCTCGTCATTATAGAGGCTCATCAAACTGCGGTTAATTTCACCATCCGCCAGAATTTCGCGAACGGTTTCATCGGGTCGCCGCTGCTGTTTTTGCCAAATCTCCGCCAAAAACGTGTGTCCAAGATTGAGAATGTGGAGCTTTAAGCGAAGGAATGGCTCAAGGTCGTTGGTGTATACGACGCACGGGTGTTGCAGAGGTGGTTCAAAGGACGGCTCCTGTTTTATCGCCCAAAGGCCATAAGGTTCCGCCACCGCACCAACCGGTTCAATCGCCTCAGACACAATGCGGTCGACCAGCGTATCGCAAATCATCACCGAACTGCCGAACCAGTCGAGAAAGTCTTCGCCCTCTCCCCAGGCTGCAGACAGGCTGGTGAGGATCTTGCGGAAAACGCGGCCATTATTGCCTATGAGTTCACATGGCAGAATCAACAGTGGCCTGGCACCTGCCTCAAACCGCTTTACGAGGAGCATGAGTAATTTGGCGGGATAGCTTGCGGGTGCATGACCGCGCGAGGCGGGCGGCAATTGGTCCTCGGGAGATATGACATACCCGCTGTCGCCCACATTTGAGACGACAATTTCGGTTTCGTGAACAAAAACCTCTATCAGCCTTTGCCACTCCCGGTTGGCATCTAGTGCCCTGGTGACGCTTTTTACATTTATCGTTTCATCAACCAGGTTGCCGTTTGAATATCCCCTCAGATTGACTGGAAACCCATCAGCGCCACCGAAAGCTTCCGTACGGTTATCACGGGGCCCGCCCAACGTTGTTTTTACAACCGTGATGGGACCGATATCCTGTCCCTGCCGTCTTGCTTCATGAACAAAAAGATCCACGTGGGCTTGTAAAAACCGGCTCGTACCAAATTGCAAAATACGTTTTGCCATTTCAAGCGATCTCAATCATGGCCTTGATCAAACCATTCTTATCATGCGCCCAGTGCGGAAGCATAGTGACAGCTTCTGCCAAGCTGGTACGATGGGTGATAAGCCTGGAAATGGGGATTTTTCCCGAGCCGATCGCAGAAATGACCTGTTCAAAATCCTGGGCAGTGGCATTTCTGCTCGCCATCAGCGTCATCTCACGCTTGTGAAATTCAGGGTCAAAGAAGGAAATGCTATCCTTGACCAGACCTACCATCACGTAGCACCCGCCATGGGCTACATAGGTAAAGCTGTTTTCCATGGATGCGCGATTGCCAGTTGCATCAAAGACGGCATCAAATCCATTGCCATGTGTTGATTTTGAAACGCTTTCCTGCGCCGTGTCACCTGCAAGAATCGCTGCGTCAATGCCTGTTGCGGCACTGGCCAACGCCAGGCGTGCGGTGTCGCTATCCATGACGGTAACCTGGCCGCCGGCAATATGCGCAAACAGTGCAGTTCCCAGGCCAATGGGACCAGCACCCACTACCAACACGCGTGCGCCGGATTTCATGCCGCTGCGGCGAACGGCATGGGCACCGATCGCCAGGAATTCAACAGACGCAGCGGCATCCGCTGATAGAGCGCCAGCGGGAATGAGATTTGCTTCAGGCAAACACAGGAATTCGCACATGCCACCGTCTCGGTGTACACCCAAAACCTGTATTCGCATGCAGCAATTTGGTTTTCCATCCTTGCAGGCATGACACGTTCCGCAAGAAAGGTAGGGATTAATCACAACCAGCTGCCCTATTTTGAATTTTGAAGTGCGGTCTGCCGCATCGACAACTCCTGCGAGCTCGTGCCCCATGACGCGCGGGTATTCCACGAAAGGCTGCAGGCCTGCAAAAATGTGATAGTCCGTCCCGCAAATTCCAACGCGATTTATTCGCAACAGCACCTCCCCCGCTGGACGGGGCGGTGACGGCGTATCAAGCAGTGAAAGTTTTCCCGGCACCTCGCAGACTATAGATTTCATCGCGGGGCCGCCAATCCAAAGAACAAGCCAGTCAAATAGGTTCGTTCTCGATATTGCGGCACTGTCAGGTTCCCATTCTGCAAATATCACCTATATAGTGGACAGAATTCACACAATTGGGGCAATAAGCAACTTGTTTATTATAGCCAAAAAAAAGTGATGATATAGAGAACGTATCGAGTATTCGGGTTCAGACAGGATGGATCATGTGGAACGAAGCGGTTTTCAAGTATACGTTCAATATCCATGAGCCGTAAAACTTTCATCAGCGTTGGCGAGTGCATGGCTGAATTACAGTTGGCACATGACGGACTTTACAGCTTGGGATTTGGCGGGGACACCCTGAATACCGCATGGTATGTGAAGGCGCTGACACGCTCACTTGATGTCAATGTGGAGTACCTCACTGCGGTTGGAAGTGATCAACTTTCACAAAATCTGATGACGTTTCTCAAGGACCATGAAATTGGCACCCGCTTCGTCAAGGAGATTGCCGCCCGAAATGTGGGATTATATCTCATTAGTCTTACCGGGACTGAGCGCAACTTTACCTATTGGCGCAGCGCATCTGCCGCAAAGATGCTGGCAAATGATGAAGGAGGCCTGCGGACAGCCCTTTCGCAGGCTGATGCCATTTATTTTTCGGGTGTCACGCTGGCCATTCTTGAACCACGGCATCGGCGGA
>JANMPF010000242.1:0-3890 GCA_031369725.1 Rhodobiaceae bacterium
TTCGAAGTGCGCCATGGAGCCGCGCGAAGTGCCTGCCAGCACGCGCACTTCCGAACCATCAGGCGCTATGGCATCTGCTTCATCATTCAGGATGCGGGTTACGAAATTACCTGGCATGGAAAATCTCTCGGCATGAGGGAACGGTGCGCCCTGCGGGATTTGGGGTATGAAGAAGTCTTTGATGACCGTCAAGCGTCATAGATGTGACCGCCCATTACCGCCCCGCCGTCAAGGTTGTCATAAATGCGATGCACTCACGCATCGGGGATTTGAAGAGACTGCCATCGGAAGCATACAATCGTCTCTTCGGCGCAAAGCAGCTTAGATATTGCCGTAAAGCTTAACGAGATCGGCCATGGCGGGATTGGATTGTGACAGTTCGTCTGCCACACCTCTGCGATCAGCTTCCGGCCTGTTCTGGCTAACTTTCCACTTCCCTTCGATGGCCGTGATCTCGATCTCGATGCCCACAATACCGCGAAGCTGGCTTTCAATGTACGTGCGCGGTGCGTCGCTCACCGCCCAAGATGGAGTGCGACCCTCTTCATGCCGGGTGGTAAGGGCTTCAATTTGCTTGCCGAGCCAACCAGGATCGGACCGCAGGCGAGCAATGCCCCGGACTTGGACCATGGCATAGTTCCACGTTGGAACGACCTTGCCTGTCTCCCGCTTTGTCTCATAGAAGGATGGGCTGATATAGGATTGCGGACCTTGAAACACGACAAGAACCTGTTGGCCATCAATATCCCGCCATTGGCCATTTGCTCGCGCCATGTGTGCCTCCAGCGTTCCAAGCGAACCCAATGATGGCTGCACGATAAATGGTATTGCATTGGCAAGCAGGCCGTCGGTTCCAGACGAAATTAGCAAACCGAACGGATGACTTTGAATGAGCGCGTGTTGAACATCGAGGCGATCTTCGCGGTGGTGAGCAGGCTGATACATGGCGACCTATGGTGCTGATGCTGGCTCGTGAACGGTCATCACGAAGCGAACTGGGGATTTACTCAGGTTTGCGTAACTATGGGGACGGTCAGTCTGTGCTACGGCTGTGGCCCCGACTGCAACAATCGTACCTTGGCCCTCGACCTCAAGAAACAGCTTGCCGCTTATAACATGAATGAGTTCCCGCGTTCCTCGCGCATGGCGGCTCGCTTTGAAGCGTTCGCCGGGTTTCA
The DNA here is from genome assembly GCA_031369725.1 of Rhodobiaceae bacterium. Classification (GTDB taxonomy): domain Bacteria; phylum Pseudomonadota; class Alphaproteobacteria; order Rhizobiales; family Aestuariivirgaceae; genus Aestuariivirga. The sequence continues at coordinate 1,179 of JANMPF010000242.1, forward strand.
ATTCCCATTGCCACATTTCCAGCATGTCCGGTCCTATTGTTCCAGCGAGTAACACAGCGGAGCCACCAAGAGGGCCACGCCACAATATCCTGTGATTGTGCGCCTTAACAATGTGAACACTTGATTGGCTGACCTCAGTGGGTGCTACGAGTTCGGCCACGGAAATCCCGAGTGCTGCAGCGAGGCGGCAGAGTGTGGCAATGCTGGGGTTGGCACGCTCCTGTTCGATTTGAACCAAAGTTCCCTTGCTGACTCCGGCATGCCTCGCGAGGGCGTCAAATGTTAGATTTTGGGCCTTCCGAAGTGCCGAAATGCGGTTTGCTACCGCCGCTGCAATCGCATCCTCAGAAGATGTCGAGGCGTCCTCATGTGGTTTCATATTGACTTTTGTGGTCATTATATTGATATACAGTCAATCAAACAGAACGTCAAGGAACATCCAGCATGGCAGCTTTGGTGCCAATAATTTCGCCAGACATATTTGCGTTGCGACCTGACTTCCGAGCTCTCAGCATCCATGTGCCCAACGTAACCAATACGGAGTCAACTACTGAAACGACAACTGCACTCTTGAACGCTTGCAATCTACCTTGTTCTGCACCGTGGGCTGAGGCTCATCGCGAAGCTTGGCGAACTGCCTTCCGGGCTTTTGGGGCGAAGCCGCAGCGAACCCCATGCTCAGCAGAAGCACTTCTCAAACGTGCATCGCGGGACGGTGTTATACCAAGCGTCAACGCGGTTGTTGACCTATACAATGCCGTAAGCCTGCGCTTTGCCATTCCAATTGGAGGGGAGGACGCCGAAGCCTATATGGGGGCACCCCAACTTGTTCGAGCTCATGGTGATGAACAATTCGGGACGACGCAGGCCGGTGAACCCTTTATCGAAATGCCCGAGCCCGGAGAGGTTATTTGGCGTGATGAAATTGGCGTCACATGCCGACGCTGGAATTGGCGGCAGGGAACGCGCACTCGGATTGAACCTTCCTCAACACATGCGTGGTTCATCCTTGAAGCACTCCACCCAATGCCAGATACAGCCTTGATTGAAGCAGGAGCAGAACTCCAACGTGGATTGAAGTCAATGTCGCAAAATTCCGCAATTGAAGCTTACCTTCTGACGGTAGAGGGTTCGACAATCTGTAACCTCAATTCAGGGTAGATCAATCATCGACTTCCGTCGCAAGGCAAATGTCATTCGCCCTGCCATGCTTGCTTAACCGTGATTTACTGAATGTCTTCTAACTTCGCAGCGTTAGAAAGAGGATGGTGCGCCCTACGGGAGTCGAACCCGTCTTTACAACGTGAAAGGCTGTCGTCCTAACCGATAGACGAAGGGCGCATCGTGATCGGCTCTATAAAGAGGTAATTCCGGTCTGGCAAGTCTCTATAAAACCTGTGCGATATCCTCGATTTGGATGGATGGAACGCGTTTTGCACCCCACTCGTCGATGGTCAGGCGGCCTACGATGTGGAGCGGCAATTTTCGTTCGGTGAGAAGAACTTCGCCCAATTCAGTTCCCATGGCGCGAAAGGCTATAGCCTTGATTCGCGTGCCATCGGGAGCTGCCAAGGTGCAGCGGATGTGATCACTTCCTGCGGGGTCGGCGTAGACCACCTTGTGGGCGGGAAAGGCGAACATGGGGGATGGATGGGCCGAGCCATAGGGCCCTGCCTGTTCCATGAGTTCGATGAGATCGAGTGTTGCCCCTGACGCGTTCAAAGCCCCATCAATGGGAAGTGTATTTTCAGCGACACCGGAAACCGAACCGCGCAGTTTCTCTTCCAGAAACTCACGCATCGCGCCGAGCTTGGCGATTTCAACGGTGAGGCCTGCTGCCATGGCATGGCCGCCGCCCTTGACGATTACGCCTGCCTCGTAGGCGGCGCGAATGGCAGCACCAATATCGACACCGGCGATGGAGCGGCCAGAACCGCTGGAGAGACCAGTCGTGGGATTGTTGGCAAGCACGAAACTTGGAAGTTGATAGCGGTCCTTAAGGCGTGAGGCAGCAAGGCCAACAACGCCTGGGTGCCAGCCATCAGCAGCCACGATAAGAACAGAGGCACGATGTTCCTTGCCAAGCGAAGTTTCGGCTTGCAACGTGGCAGCATCAACGACGCGGAGTTCGATTGACTGGCGCTGGCGATTGAGCAGTTCCAATTCCTGTGCCAGCTGATTGGCCCTGCCCTTGTCCTTGGTGGTGAGCAGTTCAAGTGCAAGATCAGCATGACCGATGCGGCCCGCGGCGTTCAATCTCGGGCCGAGCACAAAACCCAGTGCATAAACATCAGGGCTGCGCTTGAGGCGTGCCACGTCGCCGAGTTGGGCGAGGCCCAAATTTTCACGGCGCGACATGATCTTGAGGCCTTGCGTCACATAGGCGCGGTTCAGGCCCTTGAGCGGCACCACATCACAGACCGTTGCAAGGGCAACGAGTTCAAGCCATTGCAGCATGTTGGGTTCGGGACAATTCGGCGTGTAATGGCCCTGGGCGCGCAGCATCTTGTTGATAGTGGCCACGAGGATCATCACCACACCGGCAGCGCAAAGATAGCCAAAGCCCGAAACATCATCCTGCCGGTTGGGGTTGATCACGGCGTATGCCTGGGGGAGAAACTCACCCGCCTGGTGATGGTCAATGATAATTGTCGTGAACCCAAGTTCGGCCGCGTGGGCAAGCGGGTCATGGGCGAGCACACCGCAGTCAAG
>JANMPF010000456.1:0-6780 GCA_031369725.1 Rhodobiaceae bacterium
GACCAGGAAGAGGCCTTCGAACTTGCCGATCGTGTTGCCATCCTCAACAATGGAAAAATTGAACAGGTAGGATCGCCAAACCAGATCATCAATCATCCGGCAAATGATTTTGTGGCAGAGTTTGTTGAAGGCATTGACTTCACACGCATCAAAGTTCCAGGGCGATCAACGTCAGGGGTCATACGCCTCAATGACATCAAGCGGTTGAAGACATGAAGCACAAATAACAGCAACCTCATTTCCCTGACGGACAGCGGAAGGGCGCCGGAATGACGGGTTGGGGGTATGGGAATGACGATTGGATTTTAATTCTCAATCGTCTTCTGCAGTGCCTTGATACGTTTGGCTAATGAAATTACATTGGTAATTCCGCGCTTGGGGGTTTCTTCCTCGGCTTTTTCCAATTCCGGCGTGATGGCTTCATTTTCGGGCCAGACTTCTTCGAGGCGCTTTAGCTCGTCTTGAAGCTGGTTGGCGGCCTGTTCGGCAGCAACAATTTTGGATTCCAGAATGACTGGCTGGAACGATGTGCTGTGGGCGGGCTTTACCAAAGTGCCATTGGTGATTTGTGGCATGTCTTCCGCGGTTGCCTCGCGCTGTTTTGAAATTTGATCTGACAGCGACGTGAGCTCGTTGATGCGGTCTTGCAGGCGGTGCTGTACCGGCGGTTCTTCCGGAATCTTCGTGGCTTCGAGGAGCGCTTTGTCTTTTGCCTGCAGAGTCATTTGCAAGGAACTTACCGTTTGGCGAAGCTTGGCAATTTCACCCTCACGCGCAACAATCGTTGCGTCACGCCGGGTTACGTCCTGCATGAGGTTTTCAACCCGGTTGCGGTGGCGCGAAACCTCGGCGGACAGTTCGGCGGAGCGCATTTTCATGTCATCAACGCGCAGTTCCAGTTTTTTTGCCATCATGGCGTGATCGGCGCGCAGGCGGTCGCGATCAGTTTGCAGTTCGGCCACCGTTGATGGAACATTGCGCATGGCACGCCTGGCACCGATGCGCAGGGCCAGCTTCCATGCCAGGCGTCCAATAATGAGCGACAGGAATGCAGCGATTGCAAAACCCAGAATGATCAGCATGAAGGACTCAGATTGAGACATAGCGGTCCTCGAACTTGCACGAATTCCACTTCTGCAGTTTGCGCAAAGCAAAATTGTGGCCAGGCGGTATTGTTACCGCCTAACGCGGGATTATGCCATTCAATAATTCGAGAATTGGGTGTTAGAAGGGGTTCCAGGTGGGGTGCCTGGAATATTTCAAATAGCCAATATTGGCGCCAAGCCTGGCGCCGACGCCGGTCCTGATTGGGGCCAGAACAACATTGCGGTTCTTTTGGAAATTGACGCCAACCCCGCCAATGAAATAGGCCGAGCCTTCAACCCCCACAAAGCGGTCATAGAGATCACGGGGTGAATCGGAGTTGTAAACCAGCGTCAGGGTACGCGAGCCATTGCCGCCGAAATCAAAGCCAACGGAGGGGCCTTGCCAGTATATTTTCTGGGTGATGCCATCCTTGTAATAGATGGTACCTTCGCCAAAGCGCAGGCCGCCCACGAAGGCACCCGCACCTTCTTCGCCCACAATGTAAGCGGTTGGCTCGCCCTGGCTGTGGAACACATATTCCACCGCCTCGCTCAAGCCGCGGCTGGTTTTGCCGAAAAACTGGTGGCCAGATGAGATAATCTCTTCTGTCGTGTAGGTTGAAGGGGCCTTTGACACGCTATTGGTGGTTTGTGCCATGGCGCTGTATGAGGCACTGGCAAGGCATAAGCTGAGTGCCAGTCCAAACGACTTCAATAATTTGCTGTTCATCATATTACCTCGTTCATGGGCTCACTATCATGCCGGGTGGGGCGGCAATGGGGCCGAGATCCCGTCCTTGCCGAAAACTAGCGGATGAGGACTTACGAGATGGTTAATGTCTCACAAATTTAAGCAGCGCTTGCAATGAAGCCGGGGTTGTCAAAGCCGCGTTCACGTTTGCCGTAACTCAGCGGTTGGCCATCGCTGTTCAGCACCTTGCCGCCGGCTGCCAGCAACACTGCATGGCCAGCCGCCGTGTCCCATTCCATGGTGCGGCCAAAACGGGGGTACAGATCGGCTTCGCCAGCCGCAATCAGGCAGAATTTCAGGGATGAACCGGCAGATACCAGTTTTGCAACCTTGACGGTCTTCAAATAATCTTCGGTTGCATGATCGCGGTGGCTGCGGCTGGCCACAACAATTGCGCCTTCGCGCGGGCACTGGCGCACCAGGAGCTTTTTCCAGCTTACCGAGCCATCGTCGGCAACTTTGCCTTCGGCTGCACCTGTGGCAACCTCGCCCCAGAATATGCGCCTGATGGCCGGGGCATAGACCACTCCCATAACCGGCAGGCCATTTTCAATGCGGGCAATGTTGACGGTGAATTCGCCGTTGCGCGACACGAATTCCCTGGTGCCGTCCAGCGGGTCGACAAGGTAGAAACGATTTGCAACCTGTGGGATGCGGCCAGCGGAGGCGGCTTCCTCGGAGATCACAGGTGTAGCGGGGTCAAGCATGGCAAGGCCTGCCAGGATAATCCTTTCGGCGGCTTCGTCGGCATCGGTGACAGGTGAAAGGTCGTTTTTTGTATGGCTGCTGAAATCGGTTGCGTAAATCGACATGATTTCGCGGCCTGCCGAAAGGGCAAGATTCACGAAGGTTTTGGTCTCAGTGGTTGGGGTCACAATGGGGTCATCCAGGTCACGTTACGGGGACTCTATGGGCGCTCGAAGCCCAAATCGTCAATGCAGTATATTTTTTTTAGTCTTGCTAAAAGGTACATACACGAATCACTTGATGGGGTCCCCATGTCTGACATTTCACGCATTTCCGATCTCGACCTTGCGGCCCTGCTATGCAGCCGTGTGTGCCATGACGTGATTTCGCCAGTAGGGGCAATTGCCAATGGCCTGGAACTCTATGATGACCCGGAAATGGATGAAGAGACCAGGGCCACGGCTTTGGACATGATCCGTTCCTCCGCCAAGACCGCAGGTGCCAAGCTCAAGTTTTGCCGCATTGCCTTTGGTGCAGCAGGCTCGGCCGGGGCACTCATCGATCTTACTGAAGCGGGTGAAGTTGCCAAAGGCTTTGTCGGGGACGAAAAAGTGAAGCTGGATTGGCAGGCGCCACGTGAAAACCGCCCCAAGCAACAGGTGAAGCTCATTCTCAACATGCTGCTTCTGGCGATGGCCGGAATTCCGCGGGGTGGGGTTGTCACAGTTGCGGCCAATGGCGATCATCTGTCGGTGCGGGCCGCTGGTGAGCGGGCAAAGATATCAGAGCCGCTGGCGGAAGTTTTGGCGGGGACTGCAGATCTCAATCTTCTCGATGCGCGGCTGGTGCAACCTTATTACTCAAAGCAACTGGCAACATCTGCCGGGTTGGAACTCTCCATGGCGATGGATGGTGATGATGTCCTGGTGCAGGCAAAAGCGTCTTCACATTCGGATTAAGTTTTTGACAACCTTGCTTTGAAACGCAAGTTTCACCATGGCGGCTTCTGTTGTCGCAATTTCGCACGGCCGTTGTTGACATATTAACCAGCAAAGCAGGCCCAGCGGCGATTTTAAAATTTAATCGATTGGCTAAAGGGTTCCGTTAACTTGCACAACTAAGCATGGCGGACATTGCTAACCGGGGAAAACCATCATGCCAAATTACACAGCCAAAACCAGCGGCGGGACTCTGCGCGCTTCAAACTCAGCCGACACTATCGTCGGCAGTGCCGTGAATGACATGCTTTGGGGGCTCGGTGGATCCGATATTATTACGGGCGGTGATGGTGATGACACCATTGAAGGCGATGGTGCCTATACGGTAGCCGATGCTGTTCGCGAAACCGGCATCGCCACGATTTCCAATGCCACAAATACCTTAATTTCGCTGGTGCCAAGTTTAACGGCAATGGGTGTGCTTGACAGTGGCGCATCGGTTTGGCGCATTAGCAACACGTCCAACGCTGCAATGACTGTTGTGTTGCAAGCTCTTAAGAATGGCAAGAATGGCACTGACATCACAATTAGTGTTCCTGCCCATTCGGATTCATTCGTTGCGGACGCAACCGGCGGACCCCACAGGATTACCTTTAACGGGGCGATGATCGAAACCAAAGCCGCCACGGCAACGGCGTTTGTCGAAACGGATGCCTATGGTGTCACGATTGATGGTAACGACACACTCAGCGGGGGCAATGGCAATGACACCATCCGCGGCTATGGCGGCAATGACTTACTTGATGGGGGCGCTGGCACCGACAATCTCGACGGTGGTTCCGGCAATGATACGCTCATTGGCGGTGCGGGTGCAGACAAGCTTAATGGCGGTGACGGAATTGACGTTGCGGATTATTCAGGCTCGGCTGCCGGTGTAACGGTAAATCTCACAACCGGCCTTGGCACGGGTGGCGATGCCCAGGGCGATGCGCTCTCGGCAATTGAAAATCTAGTTGGCTCCAAATTTGATGACGTGCTTACAGGCAGCGCTGTTGCCAATACACTTGATGGCGGGGCAGGCAATGATGTTCTTATTGGTGGTACAGGAGCTGACAAGCTCATTGGCGGTGACGGTGTTGACCTTGCTGACTATTCTGCCTCGACGATTGGAGTAACGGTAAATCTTGTGACAGGTACAGGGGTTGGTGGCGACGCTGACGGTGACGTGCTTTCCGGCATTGAAAATCTCAAGGCTCTGGCTTTGACGACGGGATGACGGGTGATGCCGGTGCAAACACGCTTGATGGCGGGGCGGGCAATGATGTTCTTATTGGTGGTGGCGGTGCTGACACGCTCGATGGCGGCGATGGCCTTGACACGGTGAGCTATGCGTTTTCAAACGCCGGGGTAAACGTGAACCTGTTGAGCAATGTCGCATTCGGTGGAGAAGCAGAAGGTGACACGCTGTTCAACTTTGAAAACGTAATTGGTTCGGCATTCAATGATGTCATAACGGGCAATGCCGCGGCAAACGTGCTGGCTGGCGGCGTGGGCATTGATATGCTCGACTATTCAGCCTCGACGCTTGCGGTGTTCGTCAATCTTGACAGCAACACGGCCTCCGGCGGCTTTGCCCAAGGCGATGTGATTTCCGGATTTGAAAACCTCAATGGATCGGCCTTCGATGACCAGCTGACGGGCAATACTGCTGCCAACGTCATCAATGGCGGTGCGGGCAATGACATGTTGCAGGGCTTTGCCGGTGATGACTCGCTGTTTGGTGGGGCTGGCAATGACCGCATCCATGGTGGTGCTGGCGCTGATTTCATAAATGGTGGTGATGGCACCGACACGGCCGACTATAGTCTCTCGACAGCTGCTGTTGCCGTTAGCTTGGTGACGAACACCGGTAGCGGAGGCGATGCCCAGGGTGATGTGTTGACCAGCATCGAAAACCTGACGGGCTCAGGCTTCGACGATACTTTGTATGGCGACGCGGGTGTCAACCGTCTTGTCGGTGGTGAAGGTGCCGATCACATTTACGGCGGCGCTGGCAACGACATGATCCTCACGGGTGGCGGCTATGACTATGTGGATGGCGGCGATGGTGTTGACACCGTGAGTTATGAAAATTCATGGGCAGGGGTTGTGGTCAATCTTGCCACGGGCACCGGGCAATATGGGGAGGCCTCGCGCGATGTTCTTGTCAACGTCGAAAATCTCACCGGTTCGGAATATAATGACAGGTTAACCGGTGATGCCGGGGTGAACCGCCTCAATGGTGGTCCCGGCAATGACACACTGGATGGTGGCGCTGGCAATGACATTATGGTTGGCGGGCTGGGCGCTGACACGCTCACCGGCGGTGCCGGTGATCAGGACGCGGCGAGTTATCAGGATGCTGCTTCTGGTGTTGTCGTCAACCTTGCAACAGGTGGCACAGGCGGAGAAGCAGCTGGCGATACCTATAGTGGCATTGAATATGTTTATGGCTCGGCCTTCAACGACATCATCACTGGCGACCTGGCCATCAACCGTCTTACGGGCGGTGCTGGCAATGACACGCTGGATGGCGCTGCCGGCAATGACTATCTGCTGGGTGAGGCAGGCAACGACACGCTCATTGGAGGTGCCGGGGCCGACGTATTCGTGTTCGACAAGAGCTTCGGTCATGATGCCATCAGTGATTTCTGGGCGGGTGCCGGGCGCACCGACCGGGTGTGGATCACCAACACGGATATTCATAACTTCGCGGATGTTCAGTCGCACTCGGCTGATACAGCGGGTGGTGTGGTTTTCACGATTACCGCCGAAGACAGCATAACGTTTACAGGCATCACAGTGGCGCAACTCGTGGCTGATGATTTCATCCTCGCATGAGTAACGCCAAACAGGAGAGCAAAAAGCCCGGAGGTGAACCAGGTTTTTTGCTGTCGGACAAGATGAGGAATTTAAACCTTGGCATCATACGATGATTGGGCTATTATCTGGTGTTTTCCATAATTGAATCATATCGCCGGTGCGTGCCAAATGCCGCCTTTGACACGCTGCGGATGAGTCGAGTTGCAGATTTTGATGCATCGCTGGCGAAGGGACCATTCATTGATGTGGAATTCTTTCACGTTTCTTCGCCCTGCTTGACACAGAAGTCATTTTACCTAACTTGGCCTTGAGAGAGATACCGTGAATCGCGACAGAAAATGGTGGAGATGCCGTGAATCGCGATAGAAAATAGGGGGATACGGTGAATTGCGATAGAAAATATCTTTTAGGATTTGTCGCCGCAGCGTTTGTCGCACGGGGTGGGCTCAAACCGACA
>JANMPF010000476.1:0-2453 GCA_031369725.1 Rhodobiaceae bacterium
CCAAGTTGTAGCGCAAAAAACGAATGAAAAGCACGGCTACACAGCTATCCAGCTGGGTGTTGGTGTGGCGAAAATCTAGCGGTTGTCCAAGCCTGAGCGCGGCCATTTCGCTGCTGCCAAGGTTGAGCCAAAGCGCAAGCTGCAGGAATTCCGCGTCAGTCCCGACATGGTCATGCCAGTGGGTGCGGAAGTGACGGTTGATCATTTCACCGCCGGCCAATTTGTCGATGTGACCGGCACATCGCAAGGCAAGGGTTTTGCCGGCGGCATGAAGCGCTGGAACTTCAAGGGCCTGCGGGCCACCCATGGTGTTTCGGTAAGCCACCGTTCGATTGGTTCCACCGGTAACCGCCAGGATCCAGGCAAAGTGTTCAAGGGCAAGAAGATGCCAGGTCACTTGGGGGCCGAGACAGTTACAACGCAGAATATCATTGTTGTGCGTACCGACAAGGACCGTGGCCTCATCATGCTCAAGGGATCAGTTCCCGGCAGCAAGGGTGGCTGGGTTTCCGTTCGTGACGCAGTCAAGCGCAAGCTTCCAGATGCAGCTCCCAAGCCCGGTGCCTTTACGGCGGCTGCGGTGGCGGTTGCCGCACCTGAGCTGGTGAAGGAGTAAGGCTCAGATGAAAGCCGAAGTAACAAACATTGAAGCGGGCAAGGCGGGTTCGATTGAGCTTGCAGACCACATTTTCGGTCTTGAGCCGCGCACCGACATTATCCACCGCGTCATCCAATGGCAGCTGAACAAGCGCCAGCAGGGTACGCACCAGGCCAAGTCGCGCGGTGAAATCAACCGCACCACACACAAGCTTGGCAACCAGAAGGGCGGTGGCGGCGCACGTCACGGTTCGCGCAAGGCTGGTATTTTTGTAGGCGGCGGCAAGGCCTTTGGTCCGCGCTTCCGCAGCCATGAAACATCATTGAACAAGAAGGTTCGGGCCCTTGGCCTTCGCCATGCCCTTTCGGCCAAGGTGAAGGCTTCCGAACTCATCATCATCGACAAGGCGGACGTGAAGGAAGCCAAGACGAAGTTCGTGATTGCCGCTTTTGCCAAGCTTGGCTGGGTGAATGCGCTGATCATTGATGGTGCCACGGTCAACGAAGGTTTTGCCAACGCTGCCCGCAACATTCCCAACATCGATGTGCTGCCAATTCAGGGCATCAATGTTTATGACATTCTGCGCCGCAAGAATTTGGTTTTGACCAAAGCTGCCGTAGAGGCCCTGGAGGCACGGTTCAAATGAGCAAAGAACATTTTTACAATATTATCCGCAGCCCGGCGATTACCGAAAAGGGAACCCTGGTTTCCGAGCACAACGCTGTTGTGTTCAACGTGGCAATCAACGCAACCAAGCCTGCCATCAAAAAAGCCATTGAAGGTCTTTTTGGTGTGAAGGTCAAATCCGTCAACACCCTCGTTCGCAAGGGCAAGCAGCGCCGTTTCAAAGGCCAGCTTGCACGGTTGAGCGATGTCAAGCGCGCCTATGTGACCCTCGAAGAAGGTCAGCGGCTCGATGTGACAACGGGCCTCTGAGTGGTGAGATAGAAAAAAATGGCACTCAAAACATTTAAACCAACAAGCGCCGGCCGCCGTCATCTTATTCAGGTAGACCGCAGCCAGCTTTGGAAGGGCGGCCCGGTCAAGGCTCTCGTTGAGGGACTTAACAAGGCAGGCGGCCGTTCCAACACGGGTCGCATTACATCACGCCGCAAGGGTGGTGGCCACAAGGTTGCTTACCGCGTGGTGGATTTCCGCCGCGTGAAGTTCGATATCGCCGCAGTTGTCGAGCGCATTGAGTATGATCCAAACCGCACTTCGTTCATTGCCTTGATCAAGTATGCCGATGGTGAGCTTTCCTACATCCTGGCACCGCAGCGCCTGGCTGTTGGCGACAGTGTCATTTCGGGCAAGCTGGTTGACGTGAAGCCCGGCAATGCCATGCCGCTCGGTGCCATGCCGGTTGGCACGATTGTGCATAATGTCGAAACCAAGCCCGGCAAGGGCGGATCGCTCGCCCGTTCGGCTGGCACCTATGCCATGCTTGCCGGCCGTGACCAGGGTTTTGCCCTGCTGAAACTCAAGTCTGGCGAAACCCGCATGGTTGATGCTGCCTGCATGGCATCGATAGGTGCCGTTTCCAATCCTGACCACATCAACGAAGTTGTGGGCAAGGCTGGACGTGCACGCTGGAAGGGTGCCCGCTCGGTATCACGTGGTATTGCACGTAACCCGGTCGACCATCCAAACGGCGGCCGTACCAACGGTGGTAAGCACTGGGCAACGCCTTGGGGCAAACCAACGAAGGGCAAGAAAACCCGTTCTAACAAATCAACCGACAAGTTTATCGTGCGCAGCCGCCACGATCGCAAGAAATCGCAGTAAGAGGTAGCACGTGGCACGTTCATCCTGGAAAGGCCCGTTTGTAGACGGTTACATACTGAAGAAGGCCGAG
>JANMPF010000538.1:0-3121 GCA_031369725.1 Rhodobiaceae bacterium
CTGCCCAAGCGTGAACCAGCTTCACTCCAATGGACGGCATTTTCCGCCGAACTACCTGCACCAGAGCTGGCAGGATTACCTCTATTGGGATACGGAACTGGATCCTTAGCGGCCTGCAAAGTCGTCATTCCAGCGTCCCAATAGTTGTTCCTTCTCCCGCGAGGGGAGCGTTGCATAATTCGAGTTTAATTGCATCAGGCCCTTCGAGGCTAGCGTTGCGCACCCTTCAGGGCCAGCAACGCAAGGGCAAAGGAGATCACCGCATTCCATCCGGCAAGTGACAAGCCAAAAATGCGGATTGCCGCCTCATCACACATGACAACGGGTTTGGTGAGATCGGGAAGACCTCCCAATGCGCCACCGCCTGTGCAGGTATCAGGACCAGGCCACCATTTCCATTCAACGCCCGCGTGATAGGCACCGAACACCGCACTTGCCAGCATGATTGCCGCCAGCAGACAAAGACCGAGTTTGGCGTTTGATTTCGAGACAAGGAGAAGCAATGAAAGTGCCATGGCTGCATAGTAGGCCCAGCGCTCCATGAGGCAGAGGTGGCAGGGATCGTATCCTGCGAATTGGAATATCCAGGCGCCTGCAATCGTGGCCGTTGCCACAATGAGAATCGTGGCCAAGGATTTTTGTGGGGTAATTGTCTCTAGCATGTTGTCGCCATTCCTGTTGTGCTGAAGTATTTCAGAATAAAATAAATCGCAATTAAGGCGGCTGCCGCGACCATCGCAATTGTGCCCAAGCGCCTTTCAATGAAGTTGCGAATGGGCTCGCCAAATCGGTTCAGGGCCCAGGCGAGGGCGAAAAACCTTGTCCCGCGCGCGATGATGCATGATGTCACAAAGAAGAGGAAGTTCACGCGGATGACACCTGCCAGAATTGTCACGATCTTAATTGGTGGAAGGTGCGCCAAGCCGGATGTGACCAGCAGCAACATGATGGTGCTTTCGCCGGCACAGTTTTTCAGGTGCTCAAATTCGGCCAACTTGCCGTAAAAATTCAATATGGGTTGGGCAATTGTTTCGTAGGCAAGGTAGCCCAAAAAATACCCTGCGATGCCACCCAGTGTTGATGCAACAGTTGCGATCAAGGCAAAACGGTAGGCGCGCTGCGGCCGTGCCAGTGCCATGGGAATGAACAAAATATCGGCTGGCACAAGAAAGACAGAACTTTCGATAAATGCAATCACAGCCAGCCAGATTTCAGCGGTTCTTCGGGCGGCAAGTGAAAACGTCCAGTCATAAAGCTTATGCAACATGCTTAATCCAGATTTTTCCTAGAACTTCTGAGAACCTTGGTTTTTGCGCGCTTGGATTTTGACTCCAGGCGCCTTGTCTTTGAAGCCTTGGTGGGGCGCGTTGCAATGCGTCGTATGGGGCGGATCGAGGCCTTGCGCAAAAGCGCAACCAGTTTTTCAAGGGCGGTGGCGCGGTTGCGCTCTTGCGTGCGGTGCTCCTGTGATGTGACAATGAGAACGCCGTCCTGGGTCAACTGTCTTCCGGCGACAGCTTTGAGCCGATGCTTCAAATCTTCCGGCAGCTCCGCGTGAGCGACATCAAAACGCAGTTCCACAGCAGTGGAAACCTTGTTCACATTCTGTCCACCGGGTCCGGAGGCACGAATAAAGGATTCGGCTATGTCTTTCTCATCGATGCTGATGAAACTGGTGATTTGGATCATGATTTTGGACTTTAAGCGCCTTTCTGGTTGACGGCGCAAGCATCTAAGCATTAGAGAACTGCTCGTTGGTGCGCCCTTGTGGTGGAATGGTAGACGCGGCGGACTCAAAATCCGCTATCGAAAGATGTGGGGGTTCAAGTCCCTCCAAGGGCACCAAAAAGTTGGCCGTACTTTTAGCACATTTTTGGGCGTTAAAGGTGTCATGCCCCACGGCTGTGCTGAGGTCTTGTGGCAAGCAATGGATATTCAGGCAGGTAACAATCTTGGCGGCTATTACCCGGAAACCAGTTTTATTCTTGAGCCTCCTTGGCTTGCTGCTTTCGCCCGTGGCCAATGCGGGACCGTCATTACTATTTGACACAGCGACAGGCGAAGTGATTTCCTATGATCGCGCTGGTGAGCCCTGGTATCCTGCCTCGCTCACCAAGTTGATGACGGCCTATGTTGTTTTCAAAAAAATAAAAGCAGGCACGTTGCGGCTGGACCAGTACATTACGGTTTCGCCGTTGGCTGCTTCACAAGAACCAAGCAAAATAGGCATTCCCGCCGGTGGCACCATTAAGGTTGATTTGGCGTTGCAGTCACTGCTTGTCTACTCTGCCAATGACATGGCTTATGTCCTGGCAGAGGCTGCTGGCGGCACGGTTTACAAATTTGTGCAAGACATGAATGCAACAGCCTTAAAACTCGGGCTGGCGGCTACCCATTATGTAAACCCCAACGGCTTGTTCGATCCGCGCCAACTTACGTCGGCACGTGATATTGGTGTACTGGCGGCGGTAATTTCGAGTGAGTTTCCCGAGTATCGCCACTATTTCTCGCAAGCTTACGTGCCATTCGGCAAACGCAAGCTGATGAACCACAACAGCCTGATTCGCGAGATGCCGGAGGCAGATGGGATGAAAACCGGGTTTGTCTGCAATTCGGGTTATAATCTTGTGGCTTCGGCCACACGCGATGGCCGCAGGCTTATCGCCGTAGTCCTGGGCGCACCGACTTCACAAAGCCGTACCGGAATCGCGCGCGATTTGTTGAATGACGGTTTCCTGCAAAGCCCTTCGGCCAGCCGCCCGAGACTGGCGCAAATTGCCGATGATCCGCTGGGTGCGATTGTGCCTGCAGATTTGACAACCACAGTCTGCAAGAGGAAACAGGCTCCCAATGCCATTGGGGCCTACGAACTTGCGGGCTGGGGCATATCCTTTGGAAATTATGATACCTATCAAAAGGCCGACATGGCGCTGCGTGGCCGTTTGATTGGCCCCACCGGCATGGACGCGCCGGGCGATGTGGGGATTGTTCGCATGCCAAACAAGCAGGGATATGCTGCCATGGTATGGAATATTGATCAATCCACCAGTCTTGCATTGTGCAGTGACTACCGCTCACAAAATGCCCCTTGCGATGTCATGACGCCGGACTCATTCGCGCA
>JANMPF010000540.1:0-7611 GCA_031369725.1 Rhodobiaceae bacterium
ACATTATCATCGATTTTGGGCAGGCGCTGCCGCTATTTACCGACATGTTCTGACTATGCCCATACCGCCATTGAAAAACATGGGGCATGGCGGGGTTTTATTTTGGGGCTTTCGAGGGTTTCCCGCTGCCACCCGTGGGGCGGGCAGGGCTATGATCCGGTGCCGGAAGTTTATGAGGGGCCTGAATGGCGACAAAAGCAAAGGGGCCCATGAAGGGCCCCTGAGCGAGAACCAGAAACTACGCTTACCAACCGAAATTGTACGACAAGCCGGCGCGAATTGTGTGGACGCCATTAAAGGACTGGGTAACATCAACTGAATTGGTACCATTCACGAGTGTGTAAACCGTGTCTGGCAAGCCCATGTAAGTATATTCCAAACGACCAGACAAGCGATCCGTGAAGGCATGTTCCATGCCTGCGCCAATGAGCCAGCCGGTTACCCACTTTGAATCACTGGTTGCAAAACCAGAGCCGGTTGGATAGTCGGTGGTTGCAAAAGTCGTATCAACCATTGCAACGCCGCCGGTTGCGTAAAGCAGTGTGTCGTCCATGGCCAAACCAAGACGGGCGCGGAGCGAACCAATGTTGTTCATTTCGAAGGACGTCAGTTCACTCGGGTCGTCGTTTTTTGCGACTTTACCGCCAAAGGCCCAATCGCCCTCGACGCCCATGACAAAGTTGTCGATCTGGTAGTTCCAACCAGCCAAAACGCCAGCATTCACACCGAAACCATTCATTTCACGGGTGCCGGTACCGCATATTCCGCAGAACGTATCATAGGTGCCGGTTTGCGTAATACCAGCAACAAAGGCACCTGCGTAAGGGCCAGACCAATCGAAATTCGCAGGGCGCAAACTTTCCACAGGTGGCGGAATATCAAGATCAGCTGCCAGAACCGATGATGCCGGGACTAACGCTGTTGCTGCAAATACAAGACGGAAAAAGAACTGATTCATGTGATTACCCAAACTGATGTTTACCGTGAAGTTCGGGGATCAACATGAAGTGTTAAGGTTAATACGGGGTTATTGAAAAACTAAGACCGAGTTAATCGGCAAGTTTTTGCGGACTTGACCCTTGTAGCTTGCTCGCCCATAAGCGCTGCATTAACCCATTTTAGCCGCTTACCTGCCCCTTGTTTGCAGGAGTGAGCAGGAGGAAACCATGATTACGTTGACGTTCCCTGATGGCGCAAAGCGCGAAATTGAGCAGGGACAAAGTGCGGCCCAGGTTGCGCAGAGCATTTCAAAATCACTCGAGAAAAAGGCAGTGGCCGCCATGGTCAATGGCGTGCTGGTTGATCTTAATGACCCTATTACGACGGATTCCACGCTGCAAATTTTGACGCGTGAAGATGAGCGCGCACTGGAACTCATTCGCCATGATGCGGCACACGTGCTGGCTGAGGCTGTCCAGGAGCTGCATCCTGGAACGCAGGTGACCATTGGTCCGGTGATTGAAAATGGTTTTTATTATGATTTCTTCCGCAATCAGCCGTTTACGACGGAAGACTTCGGGCCGATTGAGAAAAAGATGCGCGAGATAATCCAGCGCGACAGGCCATTTACGAAATCTGTCAAAACGCGCGAAGAGGCCAAGGAATTTTTCCGCGCCAAAGGCGAAAACTTCAAAGTCGAGCTGGTGGATTCAATTCCAGGCCATGAAGACATCAAGTTCTATGACCAGGGTGGCTGGGTGGACATGTGCCGCGGCCCCCACATGACGAGCACGGGCAAGATCGGAACCGCCTTCAAGCTGATGAAAGTGGCTGGTGCCTATTGGCGGGGCGATGCCAAGAACCCCATGCTCACGCGCATTTATGGAACGGCTTGGGCGAATGACAAGGACTTGCAAGCCTATGTCACGGCTCTGGAAGAAGCAGAAAAGCGGGACCATCGGAAATTGGGCCGCGAGATGGACTTGTTTCATTTTCAGGAAGAGGGCCCCGGCGTGGTGTTCTGGCACGCCAAGGGGTGGACGATTTTCCAGCAGCTCATAGCCTACATGCGCCGGCGGCTGGGCAAGCTCGACTATCAGGAAGTGAACGCGCCTCAGCTTTTGGACAAGTCTTTATGGGAAACGTCCGGTCATTGGGGCTGGTACAAGGAATCGATGTTTGCGGCAACGTCAGCGGGCGAACATACGGAAGACGAACAGGTGTTTGCGCTGAAGCCGATGAACTGTCCGGGCCATGTGCAACTCTTCAAACATGGTTTGCGCTCCTACCGCGAGTTGCCGATGCGGCTTGCCGAGTTTGGCAATGTGCACCGCTATGAGCCATCGGGCGCGTTGCACGGGCTCTTGCGCGTGCGTGGCTTCACGCAGGATGATGCCCATATATTCTGCACGCCAGAGCAGATGGCGGATGAATGCCTCAAGATCAATGACCTCATTCTTTCAACCTACAAGGATTTCGGCTTCGGCCAAATCGTGGTGAAGCTCTCTACGCGGCCAGAAAAGCGCGTGGGTACGGATGCAGATTGGGACCGCGCCGAAGACATCATGCAAAAAGTCCTGCTGCAAATCGCCGAACAATCGGGTGGTGCGATCAAGACGGCCATCAATCCCGGCGAAGGTGCCTTCTATGGCCCCAAGTTTGAATATGTGCTGCGCGACGCCATTGGCCGCGACTGGCAGTGTGGCACCACGCAAGTGGACTTCAACCTGCCGGAACGTTTCGGGGCATTCTATATTGGTGCCGATGGCGAGAAGCACGTGCCGGTAATGATCCACCGTGCGATTTGCGGCTCGATGGAGCGGTTCCTGGGGATTTTGATCGAACACCACGCTGGCCATTTCCCGCTGTGGCTCGCACCGGTGCAAGTGATGGTCGCAACCATCACGTCGGAAGGCGATGGTTATGCCGTTAAGGTGCGTAACGATTTGCGTAATGCGGGGTTGCGCGCCGAAGCCGATCTCCGCAACGAAAAGATCAATTACAAGGTGCGCGAACATTCACTGGCAAAGGTGCCGGTGATCCTCGTGGTTGGCAAACGTGAAATGGATGAGCAAGCCGTCAACATGCGCAGACTGGGTTCGCAGGAGCAGAAGTCAATGACGCTGGTGGAGGCTATCGCCGCACTGGTGGCGGAGGCGACGGCACCGGATTTGCGGTGAACTCCGGATTGTCTGGATTGAGGTTGCCGGATTGAAATGGCGGCGAGTTTCGCTTTATAACAGGCTTACAGGCAATGATACCAAGATAGTTTGATAAACTCTCCATCGTCGGCCTTGAGCTGGCTCGTTTGTCCGAGTGGTTGGATCAAACCCGAGTATGGAGATGTGGAGTGGTGTTCGCGGCCTCCGCCAGGACTTCTTCCGCCCACTGATTAAGGCTTATGCCCCTGAGTTGCGCGGCAAGGGCGGCGCGAGCGTGAACTTCTGGGGCAATGCGGAACATAACGTTGCCCGAATATTGGCGCTCAGGAGATTTGCCGACTTTCCGGCAGGTCTCGATATAGTCGTCAACGGCCTCCCGGAAAGCATGTTTTAATTCTGTAGTGGTTGCACCATGAAATCCGATAACATCGTTGATGCCTGCCATACGGCCAACAAAGCACTCTTCTTCCGCGTCGAAATCCACGCGGGCACCATAGCCCTTGTATGTCATTACATTCATCATAGCCTCACCTCCAATTTCATCAAATACTCGCGCGCATCTCGTACCTGATAACGTTTTGCTTCTTTAACCGGGTGGGGGCGATGAAATGCGGCTATTATGCCTCGGCATTCAAAGCGCACCCGCGAGCCAGAACCTTCAATCACGCGACAACCAACCGCAACAAGTAAAGACTCAATATCAGCCCAAGCAATATTGGCTCTTGCCGGATCGGCAAAAACGGCTTCCAGCGTCTTGCGTTGACGGCTATTCATGAAAGCCATATATGCTATCAAGATTACAAATGCAAGCGAAAAATGATAGCATGTGGATTGTTATCTTGAATTGTAATCTCAAGCGCTACATATATCTCCCGGAAGTGAGGCGCCATGGATATTGGGATGTACACGTTTGCCGACATTGGGCCGACGATTTCGGCTGGTCAGCGGCTGCGGAATCTGGTTGAGGAGATTGAGCTGGCTGACCAGGTTGGGCTTGATGTTTATGGTGTGGGCGAGCATCACAGGCCCGATTACGCGGCGTCCGCTCCGGCAATCGTCCTGGCAGCAGCAGCGGCACGAACCAACAAAATCAGGCTTACATCGGCGGTCACGGTTTTAAGCTCTGATGATCCGGTACGGGTTTACCAGAATTTTTCGACGATTGATCTCATCTCGCAAGGCCGGGCGGAAATCATGGTGGGGCGCGGCAGCTTCATCGAGTCCTATCCCCTGTTTGGTTATGACCTCAATGATTATGACGTTTTGTTTTCAGAAAAACTTGATCTGCTTTTGAAGTTGCGGGCGCAGGAGCACGTGACATGGTCGGGCACCACGCGAGCCCCACTCGAACACGCCGGTATTTATCCGCGGGCGGAGCAAAACCCCTTGCCGATCTGGATTGGGGTGGGTGGCACACCGCAATCGGTGGTGCGGGCGGGCAAGCTGGGCCTGCCCATGGCGCTGGCAATCATTGGCGGCGAACCTGCACGTTTCAAGCCGCACGCGGATTTGTACCGCGAGTCCGGCGGCAATGCCAAACACCTGCGCCTGAGCCTCAACATGCATGGTTTTGTGGCGGATGACGCAAAGACAGCTCACGACACTTTCTTTCCCGGATATCAAGAGGTGATGACGAGGATTGGCCGTGAGCGCGGCTGGCCGCCCACGACACGTGCGCAGTTTGATGCATCCTGCGAGCCGCGTGGCCACCTGATCATTGGCAATCCGAAGGACGTGGCTGACAAGATCATTGGACTTCACAGGATATTTGGAAATGACCGCATCCTGGTTCAAATGGGATTGGGTTCATTGCCGCACAAGGAGATGATGCGGGCCATTGAACTCATGGGCAGGCACGTAGCACCATTGGTCCGGGCCGCGGTTGGAGGTACAAAATGACATTGCCACATATTCCCGATCCGGTGTTTGGTGATGCTGAATCGGTAAATGCGCTGCCAACGGTCATCATTCCACGGGTGCGTGACATCGGCGGTTTTGAGGTGCGCCGAGCGCTACCTTCGATCGAACGGCAAATGATCGGGCCATTTATTTTCTTTGACCAGTTCGGGCCCATCATCATGAAGGCGGGTGAGGGGCAAGACGTGCGGCCGCATCCACATATTGGTCTTTCAACCGTTACCTGGCTGCTGGATGGCTCGATGTTCCACCGGGACAGTTTGGGCTCGCAACAGGCCATCACACCCGGCGAGTTGAACTGGATGACGGCGGGCAAGGGCATTGTGCATTCCGAGCGTACCCCGCCAGCGGACAGGTTGCAGGAGCGCACAGTATTCGGCATCCAAAGCTGGGTGGCATTGCCGAAGAAACATGAAGAAACAGCGCCTGGATTTGAGCACGTGGCCACGTCGGCCCTGCCGTTTCTCAATGATCATGGCCGCGAGGTGCGGGTTGTTGCGGGTTCGATCTATGGTGTGGCATCGCCGGTTAAGACCCATTCGGAACTATTCTATGCTGAGGTAAAGCTCGGCCGGGGAGCAAAGTTGCCATTGCCGATGGAACATGAGGAACGCGCCATTTATGTGCTTGAAGGCTCGATTGAAATTGCTGGCCAACTTCATGGTGCCAATCAGCTGCTGGTATTTCGTACCGGTGACGCCATCACAATCGCGGCACAAACCGAGGCGCGCTTCATGATGCTGGGGGGTGAGCCGATGGATGGCCCCCGCCACATCTGGTGGAATTTCGTATCATCTTCCAAAGAGCGGATCGAGATGGCGAAAGAGGAATGGCGGCGTGGCCGCTTTGACATTGTACCAGGTGACGAGAAAGAATTTATCCCGCTGCCGTCTTGAGAAGCAGCGGGATAATCAATCGTGTTAAACCGTTATCTGGCTTCCCACTTCCACCACGCGGTCGGTCGGCAGGCGGAAGTAATGGCTGGCATCATCGGCATTGCGAGCAAGGGCGATGAACATTTTATCCTGCCAAACAGGCATACCTTCGTTTTTTGAGGCGCGCACACTGCGGCGCGAGAGGAAGAATGAGGTTGTCATGATGTTGAACTTCCAACCCAGCTTACGGGCAATCGCCAAGGCCTTTGGAACATCCGGGGTTTCCATGTAGCCGTAAGTGATGATGATGCGGCTGAAAAGATCATTCAGCTTTTCAATTTTCACTTTCTCCATTGGCGGAACACTCGGACTGTCACTGGTGCGAATGGTAAGGACCACGTTGTTTTCATGCAGCACCTTGTAATGCTTCAGGCTGTGGAGCAGGGCGGTTGGCGCACTTTCCGGGTCTGAGGTGAAGAACACCGCAGTTCCCGGAACACTGTGCGGCGGGCGCTTCAGGAGACTTCCCACCAGGTCAACCAGCGGCACTTCAAGCCGGCGGGTTTTGTCATAAAGAATCTTGGAGCCGGTGCGCCACGTCCACATCACGAGCATAAGCAATGCGCCGAGGCCGAGAGGAACATAACCACCATCAAATACTTTCAGCGAGTTTGCGCCCAAGAAGATAACATCGATCGCGAGCAAGGGAAGCATCAGGGCAAGGGCTGCCCAAAGTGGCCATTTCCAGTATTTCCAAATCACAAATATGGCCATGATGGAGGTGACCACCATGGTGCCTGTCACGGCGATACCGTAGGCCGAGGCAAGGCTTCCTGATGTCTTGAACATGGTCACGAGGGCGATGACGCCAAACATGATGAGCCAATTTACTTGCGGCATGTAGATCTGGCCGGCATGGGCCTCACTGGTAAAACGAATTTCCATGCGGGGCAAAAGACCAAGCTGAATGGCCTGGCGGGTGAGCGAGAAGGCACCGGTAATTACCGCCTGGCTGGCAATGATTGTGGCTGCCGTTGCAAGCACGACGATGGGGATCAGCGCCCACGCCGGCATCATCAGGAAGAACGGGTTATCAATGGCGGCTGGCGTATTCAACAGCAAAGCACCTTGGCCAAGATAATTGATCACGAGGGCAGGAAAAACGATCACGATCCATGCCAATTGAATTGGGCGCTTGCCGAAATGGCCGAGGTCTGCGTAGAGCGCTTCGGCACCGGTTACGGCCAAGAACACTGCACCCAATGTGACGAGTCCGATAATGCCGTGCGTGCTCAAGAAACTCACAGCATAATAGGGGTTGAAGGAATAGAGCACAGTTGGATTGTCACCGATGTGCGCCAGGCCGGCCAAAGCGATGACCACAAACCAAACAAGCGTGATGGGGCCAAAAAAAGTCGCAACGCTTGCCGTGCCGCGCGCCTGTACGGCAAACAACCCAAAAATGATGACGAGGGTTATTGGCAGCACATAAGGGTCAAGTGCTGGCGTGATGATCTTCAAACCCTCAACCGCAGAGAGCACGGAGATTGCAGGCGTGATCATGGCATCGCCATAAAACAGTGCCGCTCCAATCATGGCGAGAATGGGAATGAGTATGATGTTGTTGCCCATCACGCGTTGGGCCAATGCCATAAGCGAGAGCGTTCCGCCTTCTCCCTTGTTATCGGCGTTGAGAAGGATGCCCACGTATTTTACCG
>JANMPF010000543.1:0-4053 GCA_031369725.1 Rhodobiaceae bacterium
CCGATGCAGAGTTTGAAGCCTACAGGCTTGCCAGCGGAAAGTTCGCGCAATTTTTGAATGAAGCCCATCAGCTCAAGTGGCGTTGAGAAGGCGGAATGGCATGGTGGTGAAATGCAATCCTTGCCAATTTCGACGCCGCGAATGCGGGCAATTTCTTCGGTTACCTTGGCCGCGGGCAATACACCGCCGTGGCCAGGCTTGGCACCCTGCGAGAGCTTGATCTCAATCATTTTCACCTGGTCAAGCTTTGCGGTTTCAGCAAATTTCTGATCAGAGAAACTTCCATCGCCATTGCGGCAGCCAAAATAGCCGGAACCGATTTCCCAAATCGTATCGCCAGCGAACTCGCGGTGATAGGGGCTGATGCTGCCTTCTCCAGTGTCATGGGCAAAGCCGCCAATTTTTGCGCCCTTGTTCAGTGCGCGAATGGCATTGGCCGAAAGCGAGCCGTAACTCATGGCGGAAATATTGAACACCGAAGCAGAGTAGGGCTTGCTGCAATCGGGCCCACCAATGGTGATGCGGAATGGCTCCTTGCTGGGAGTTTTGGGTGCAACGGAATGATGCAGCCATTCGAAACGGTTTTCATAGACATCAAACTGCGTGCCGAAGGGACGTTTATCAAGGGCCCGCTTGGCCCGCTGATAAACGATGGAGCGCTTGTCGCGCGGAAACGGCATGCCGTCCTTGTCACCCTCGAAAAAATATTGCCGCAGCTCGGGACGAATGTTTTCGAGCATGAAGCGCAAATGGCCTGAAATCGGATAATTACGAAGAATTGCATGCCGCGTTTGCATCAGGTCGTGGAAACCAATTGCAGTGAGGCCAGCGAAGATCACAAAGGGGAGGAGAAAATACCAGTCGCTGAGCTGCATGACGTGGGCGGCCGGCAGGCTGAGAATGAGGCCGATAACGGCAAGCGTAAGTATCACATAGCGGGGGCTGAAAAGCTCCTTCAAATTGTGCATAATCGCCCGTCCTCCCGGTTTATTATTCCAGCGGCAGTGTGACAGCTTTGTGAAACTATGGAAGGGGTTTGACGGTGGTTTTTGCGTTGCCGCATAAGTCTCGCAAAGCTTGGTGCCTGTTGGGGAAATGGGGTTCGGCGCGATGGCGTTCAGGCTCGGTAGTCCAATCCGATATCAAGGATTGGGGCGCTGTGGGTTAGCCAGCCTACGGAAATTATATCGACCCCGGCAGCAGCAATTGCTGGAGCGGTTTCGAGGGTGACACCACCAGAGGCTTCGGTAATGGTGCTGCCAGCCACCAGCTTTACCGCTTTGCGCAGATCTTCCAGTGACATGTTGTCGAGCAAAACCGCGTCGGGGCGATAACGCAACGCTTCCTCGAGCTGGGCCAAAGTGTCGACCTCCACTTCAATTTTTACGAGGTGACCTACTGATTCACGCACGCGGTCCATGGCGCTGTGAATGCCGCCCGCCATGGCAATGTGATTGTCTTTTATGAGTATAGCGTCGCCGAGGCCAAACCGGTGGTTGGTTCCGCCACCAACGCGCACGGCATATTTTTCAATTGCCCGCAGTCCCGGAGTGGTTTTGCGCGTACAGGCAATTTGTGTCTTATGACCTTGCACAGCCGAAACGAATGAAGCAGTGGCCGTTGCGATGCCGCTGAGGTGGCAGAGGAAATTGAGTGCCGTGCGCTCGGCGGTGAGAATGCCGCGTGCTGAACCGGAAACTGACGCAATGATTTCACCTTTGGCCACTTTTCTGCCATCGGGTTGCAGCACGTCCATCTTGATTTTTGGATCTATGAGACGAAACGCAAGCATTGCAAGGTCGGTGCCTGCCACAATTCCGGGTTGGCGGGCTGCCAATGCGACCATGGCATGCAGGTTTTTTGGCGCAATTGCATCTGTCGTGAGATCACCTGCTTGCCCCAAATCCTCGAGCAGCGCGTGGCGCACCAAGGGTTCCAACATGAGGGTGGCAAGTGGCACCGGGGTTTTCATTCAAGCCCACTTTGTCAGCAGGGGGGATTGCCCATCAAGGTCAAGTGCTGCCTGCAAGGCATCATTGAGGTGTAACACGGAGCGTTTGCCGACTGCGGCGGTTTGCGGGAAATCCGTTCGGTAGTGGGCGCCGCGGGACTCCTCGCGTTGCAATGCTGCAACGGCAATCATCAAGCCGACGATTGCGGGGTCGGATGTTGCATCGCCAGCCATTGCAAGCGGAAGCAAACTGCCCACTGCCTCTTGCAATGTTGTGCCATCGCGCAGGATGCCGAGCGCGCTGGTTAGAATTGGGCGCACGCGGGCGGGATCGGGCCGTGGCAAATTGAGTTCGATCATTGGCCTGGCGCGACCTGCGGGGGCGGCGCCCACGCTTTCAGCCACCCAACGGGCGCAAACTGCAGCTTCGGTTAGTGAATTACTGGCCAAGCGGTTTGCGCCATGCAACCCCGAGCAGGCTACTTCACCACAGGCCCAAAGTCCCGGCACGGAGCTTTGGCCAGAGTGATCAACGGCAACGCCACCCATGTGGTAATGCTGGGCTGGGCGGACGGGAATTGGCGCAACGCAGGGGTCTATTCCTGCGGCCTTGCAAACCAAATCTATTCTTGGGAAGAGTTGTGCGAAATTCGGCCCGGGGTTTTGCCTTGCATCAAGAAAAACCTGATGGCCTGTTGACAGGTGTTGCCAAATTGCCCGGGCCAGCATGTCGCGCGGGGCGAGTTCAGCGCCAGAAATATTTTTGAGAAAGCGCTGGCCGGTTTCGTCGATCAGGACGGCTCCTTCGCCGCGGATTGCTTCACTGATGAGCGGCATGGGCCGCACTGGTACAGCAAGTGCTGTGGGGTGAAACTGGATGAACTCCAAGTCAGCCAGGGCCGCACCCGTGCTGGCTGCCAGTGCCAAGCCCTGGCCGAACGAGCCCATTGGATTGGTTGTGTCAAGGAACAATCCGCCAATGCCCCCAGTTGCGAGGACAACACGCCCCGTGCTGAAGAAAATCGGCTCCGCCGCACCCTGTGCCATGACGCCCGTTACGGCATTGTCGAGCGTCACTATGCGGCGGGCCTCGATGCCTTCGATCACCTCAATGGATGGCGTATTGCGAACCGCACTTGCCAGTGCCCGCATGATTTCACGGCCGCTGCCACCACCTTCGGCATGGATTATGCGATGCCGGCTATGAGCTGCCTCCAGGCCAAGCCTTAAATTACCCTTGGCATTTCGGTCAAACTGCACACCGATATCTGACAGAAACCTGATGGCGGCCGGCGCCTCTTTCAGGATTTGGCGTGCAATATGCTCATCACAGAGTCCATCGCCAGCATTCAGCGTGTCGGCAAGATGGAGAACCGGCGTGTCGTCATCGGCGAGGCTTGCGGCAAGGCCGCCTTGGGCCCAGGCGCTGGAGGTTTCGGCGCCAAGTGGTGACTTGGAAAGCAGCTTCACAGGCAGGGGTGCCAAATGCAAAGCCGTCAATAGCCCGGCAATACCGCCGCCGATTATGACGGGTTTGCCGCCGCTGTTTGCACTCATGCGGCCAGCATCCTTTCAACGGCAAGCCGGGCACGACCGGCAATGGCCGGGTCGACAGTGACAACGTGCTGGTTCAACTGCAAAGCCTCCCGGATATTGGAAAGCGTGATGCGCTTCATGTGCGGGCATAGATTGCATGGGCGGATGAATTCAATGTCAGGGAAGTTCACTGCAACGTTGTCGCTCATCGAACACTCGGTCATCAACATGACGCGGGGTGGCTTGCGGGTTGCAACGTAGTTCGTCATGGCCGCTGTCGATCCGGAAAAGTCGGCCTTGGCCACGACCTCAGGCGAGCATTCGGGATGGGCGAGAACAGTAACGCCAGGATGGCTTTCACGAAGTTGGCGAATGTCGCTTGGCGTAAATTGCTCATGCACCTCACAACGGCCTTTCCACGCAATGATTTCAACGTGGGTTTCAGCGGCGATGTTCTTTGCGAGATATTCGTCGGGGAGCATGATCACACGCTCCACACCCAGTGATTCCACAATCGTGCGGGCATTGCCTGATGTACAGCAGATATCAGACTCGGCTTTTACGGC
>JANMPF010000551.1:0-2737 GCA_031369725.1 Rhodobiaceae bacterium
TGCGCGAAGTGCGGTCCGGTCCACACGCGTCTGTGGCTTTGCCAGCCGAAACCGAGATGGCCACAGTGGCGGGGAATGCCGCCTGCTTGTCTTTCGCGCTCGAGTACAACAATGTTCTTGATGCCGAGTTCGCTTAGGCGCATTGCCGCGCCGAGGCCCGTTGGCCCACCGCCCACAATGATCACATCATGGTTTTGCATCGAAGCGACCCTTGGTGGTTGCGGTGATATTTGCCGAACAGTAGAAGCCCTGGCAGCGTCCCATCATGGCACGGGTGCGGCGCTTGAGGCCGGCCATATCGCCAGCGGGCAATGGCCCTGAAAGTGCTGCATCAATTTCACCGCGCGTGACGAGTTCACAATGGCAGACAATTTCACCCCCTTTCAGGTACGGCCTGATGCGGTCTTCCGTGAGATTGGGAACAGGGGTGAAAATTGGATCGGGCTGCTTCTTCTGAAGCTTGCCAAAATTCCTGGCATAAAGCTCACTCACGTGAATTGCGATGCCGAGGGATGATGTGAGTCCGGTTGACCGAATGCCTCCCACCGTTATCCAGTTCCTGTCTGCAACTGCTTCAATCACGTAATCCTTGTGTTCGCTTGCCGGGCGAAGACCTGCGTAGATGGCATTCACACCGATATTTTCGATTGGTGGCAGCATTTCAATGGCGCGGGATTTGAGCTTGCGGAGGGTTTCTTCATCACAAGGGGCAATCTCGCGTTCTTGTTGATCTTCAGCCGTGGGGCCAATGGCGAGATTTCCAAAAGCGGTGCGAAACAGCACTACACCTTTGGTGCGCTGGGTTGGCACGGGCAAGATGATGGCGCGCAGCAGTTTGTAGGCCGGCTTGTCGAACACCACGAACTGGCCTTTGCGTGGTGTGATTTTGAAAGGTGACGGCCGCACCATTGCTTCCACGACATCGCCATAATTTCCTGCCGCATTGATCGCAACACGCGCGGTAATGTTTCCTTGCTTACTCGCCAATCGCCATTCGCCATTGGCAAAGTCAGCACCGGTCACTTCGGCGTTTCGCAAGATGATGGCGCCATGGGCCAAGGCCTGGTGGGCGTAAGCCAGGGGTGCTGACCAGGCATCGATGATGTGTTCACCAGGAACCAGAACGGCACCCGCTGCAGATTTGGCGAGGTTTGGCTCTTTCAGGCGGAGTTCGGTTTTCGATATCTGGCGAACGTCCGCCACGCCGTTGTTGTGGGCTTTAGCCACAATTTCGGGAAGTGCAGCCAATTCCGCCTCGCTCCACGCCACCACAAGGCCTGAGCTTTCAATGAGGGGCAAATTCAATTTCTCGCGGATGCGCCGATATTCCGCATAGCCCGTTTGCATGCATTTGAGTTCAAGGCTTTTTGCTGGCGCATCGAAGCCTGTATGCAGCAGAGCGCTATTGCCCTTTGAAGCGCCTGACAAAATGTCAGGCCCACGTTCCAGCAGAAGGCATTTCAATCCGGCCATGGCAAAACGGCGGAGGAGTGCCAACCCCACAACACCGCCACCAATTACCGCAATATCGAATCCTGCTTCCATGAAACCACTCTATCACAAAGAAAAAGGGCGGCCCAAAGACCGCCCTTCGATTTCCTGTCGCTGGCCTAATTCGTGGCCATGGCCTTTTCGGCAGCGGCAATTGCTGCCTGACGCTTCCTGATTTCATCGCCAATCGGCGGGCCCGCAAAGCGTTTGCCGTTCAGCATGAACACCAGGATTGCCATGATTATTGCAATGACAATTCCCGCATAAAGACCGAAATTGTCACCTTCAACATGCCAGAAATAGTAGACAGCCGCTGCGGTTAACAGCGCGAACAGCAGGCCAATTGGCATGCGGCCTTCCATGGATTGCCAGAAACCGATCAAGGCAAGAATCATGATCACGATCAGGTAACCCACTTTTTCCTGGGGAGGCTGGACACCCACATAGATAAGGACGGCACAACCGATAATCGCCAAGCCTGCCACAAGCATGGAAGCACCACCCAGATTGAATGGTCCCTTGTTCGTCCATCCACCAGCCGATTCAGCCTTGAGTGCCGCACCGATTGGCATGAGGTAGGAGAGGTACAGGAACACGGCACAGCCCGTAGACAACACAAGGAATGCGCCGCCGTAGAGCGTTGCAACGATCGAGAGAATACCGCCCACCCAAATTGCAGCACCCGGGGTGCGGTATTTGGCGCTCACCTGCTTTAGTGTATCAGATGCTGGCAAGCCACCATCGCGCGAGAAGGCATACATCATGCGTGAGCATGAGGTGAGGCCTGCAAGAGCGCAGAGGAAGTTCGATACCACAATGCCGATAATGATGATCGAGCGCAAAATGCCAGGCATCTGAACCTGGGCGATCAACCAGTTAAAGGCATTCCAGCCTTGGGCTGCACCTGCTGAAACACCATCCAGCGTGACTGCTCCGCTGGCGTCTTTCTGGTCCGGCAAAGCCAGAACAAAGGAACACACCATGACGTAGCCCACCAGGAATGACCACCACACCGAGCGGATCATGCCTTTTGGCACTTCCTTTTGGGCATCGCGGGTTTCTTCCGAGGTATGGGCTGACGCATCAAAGCCTGTAATGGTGTAGACCACATGCAAAAGACCGATGAGGAATATGTATGCCACGACAGCTGAGCCAGGCCACACATTGCCACCGGTTTCGCCGGTGTAGTTGTGGAAGGTGAACAACCTGCCGAAGTCATGAGAATCTGCAAAGGCCAACATTGCAA
>JANMPF010000010.1:0-2507 GCA_031369725.1 Rhodobiaceae bacterium
ATTCGCCCGTTTTGGCCTCATGCTGATCGGTGCCATTATCGCGGCAGGCGGCTTGTATTTCCAGCAGGTGGTGTTGCTGGTGTTTGGTGGCATTTCCATTTTGGCCAATGTCAGGCCCCGCGTCATTGACCCGGGTCTCGCTCCACTCTCATTCCTGCAAGTTGCCATTTCGGCGTTTGGCTATATGGCAATCGTGACCGCCTATCTCACTGTTCTCAAATTCTTTCTCAGGTTGGCGGGATGAGCGTACTGCTCGCGGCCTACGCTGACAAAATTGCAAGTGGTAAACTCCGCAGCGATACCGCCCAGGCACAGGTGATTGCCAAACTCGATAACCTTGCCACCGAACTTGAAGCCTACGGGCAGCGCGGATTTCTTGGAAAATTCTTGGGCAAATCACCAGCACCCCGTGGAATTTATATTTATGGCGACGTGGGCCGCGGCAAAACCATGGTGATGGATTTGTTTTTCGACAGTCTTGCTGTGGAAGCCAGGCAGCGCATTCACTTTCATGCCTTCATGCAGGATATTCACAGGCGCCGGCAGGCCCTGAAAACCGCTGACGTGATTGCCAAAATTGCCACCGACCTGGCCAAACAATTTCACCTGCTGTGTCTTGATGAAATGCAGATCACCGATATTGCCGATGCCATGATTGTGGGGCGCTTGTTCGAGGCACTGCTGGCACAAGGTGTGGTGATCATCATCACCTCCAATGTGGCCCCCGACCAGCTTTACCGGGATGGTCTCAATCGCAATTTGTTTTTGCCTGCCATTGCAATGCTGAATTCAAAGCTTGATGTGATGTATCTGCCAAGCCCTGTCGACTATCGTTTGGGCCGCGTCAAGGCTTGGGAAAGTTTTATATCCCCGCTCGGTGCCAGGGCTGCTGCACATATTCAAGCCATGTGGGAGCGGCTGGCTGAAACGCCCAAAGGCAAGCCCATCGAGCTTGCGGTTTTGGGGCGCCAGCTCCATGTGCCTGAAACTGCCCATGGTTGTGCGCGGTTCTCCTTTGCCGAGCTTTGTGAAGCACCCCTTGGCCCGCCCGACTATCTGGCCCTGGCAGCCACCTTCAAAACCATATTTATTGAGGCAATACCTGCGCTTAAAGCCAGCCAGCGCAATGCAGCCAGGCGTTTTGTTTTGCTCATCGACACGCTTTATGACGCCCGTGTGCACATTGTGGCATCGTCTGCCCGGCCACCTGAACGCATTTTCCCAAAAGGCGACCACCGCTTTGAATTTGCCCGCACCGTTTCACGGCTGCAGGAAATGCAATCTGCTTCATGGTGGGGCCAGAATATAGTCGAAACTTGAAATATGAAATGAAACGTTGGAAGTTCTTGAAGCCCGTGGCCTTCGGGCCTAAAGAGGCCTTCCTTTTCGAGAGCGCAACAACCACCCGGCATAGGGTTAAGAGGATCAGCAGAAATGGCTCGTAAGAAGATTGCAATGATTGGTGGCGGCATGATTGGTGGCACGCTTGCCCACCTTGCAGCCCTCAAGGAACTTGGCGACGTTGTGGTGTTCGACATAGCCGAAGGCCTCCCCCAGGGTAAAACCCTGGATTTGTCGCAAGCAGGCCCGGTTGAAGGCTTTAATTCAAACCTTTCCGGCACCAATCAATATGACGGCATTGCCGGGGCTGATGTGTGTATCGTAACCGCAGGCATTGCCCGCAAACCCGGCATGAGCCGTGATGACCTCCTTGAAATCAATTTGAAAGTCATGGCGCAGGTGGGTGCCGGCATTGCCAAATACGCCCCCGACGCCTTCGTCATCTGCATTACCAACCCGTTGGACGTGATGGTGTGGGCCCTGCAGAAATATTCAGGCCTTAAGCCCAATAAGGTTGTGGGCATGGCAGGTGTTTTGGACAGCGCGCGCTTTCGCCATTTCCTTGCCGATGAATTCAAGGTTTCCGTTGAAGATGTGACAGCCTTCGTGCTCGGTGGCCATGGCGATACCATGGTGCCGCTGGTGAAATATTCCACCGTTGCCGGCATTCCCGTACCCGACCTCATCGACATGAAATGGACTACCAAAGAGCGCATCGACGCAATCGTCCAGCGCACCCGTGACGGCGGTGCCGAAATTGTGGGCCTGCTCAAGACAGGTTCGGCATACTACGCACCAGCTTCGGCTGGCATTGCCATGGCCGAAAGCTATTTGAAGGACAAAAAACGCGTCATGCCCTGTGCTGCCCACCTCAGCGGACAATATGGCGTGAACAACACCTATGTGGGGGTACCCGTGGTGATTGGTGCTGGCGGGGTTGAGCGTATCGTTGAAATCAAGCTTGATGGCGATGAAAAAGCCGGCTTCAAGAAATCCTTGGGCGCCGTTGAAGCCTTGATGGAAGCCGCCAAGAAAATTGCACCAGACCTCGCATAAGGGCGCTTTCCCATGAACATTCACGAATACCAGGCCAAGGAAGTTCTGCGCAGTTTTGGTGTGCCGACCGGCAAGGGCATTGCGGCATTTACGGTTGATGAAGCTGTAAT
>JANMPF010000056.1:0-4277 GCA_031369725.1 Rhodobiaceae bacterium
CTCGGAAGCGCTCACTGGCTATTGGTATTCCGGCACCTGGCGTTTCTCGCCATCCCTGACTTTTGCCTGGTCCAAGGAATGGCAAAAGGCCTCAGCCATCGCCAATGCGCAAACCATTGAAACGGCTATCATTTCCCCAGCGCTCCAGATTGGCGATACGATTTCGATCGGGGGTGCCAATACGGTTGAACCGTGGCTTGGCGCGCAATTTGATTGGGCGCTGGAAAATCGCGTGAAAGACAAATTGTTGGGCACGATCGTAAATAATCCCAACACCGATCTTCGCCTGCAAACCGGTCTGAACTTTGCCTTCGGTGCCAACGCCCAATTGGCCCTGACGGCCGAAATGAGCGGAATTCTTCTCAAGAATTCAAACACTTACACCGCAGGCGCGAATTTCGCATACCAATTCTGATGCGGCGGTGTTCACCTTTCGTGCATATTTCAGGACTTTAAACTTTAAGTAGAAATAGTTTCTAAGGCGGCTAGGAGCCCCGTGGGCAGGAAATTGCCCTGTTGGGCTGTTCCCATACCTAAATACCCAAAAACCCGCTGTAGCGCTCTCCAGCGGAATTTAAACACCTATCAAAGGTGTGTAGTCCTATATTGGTTTGTTAAGGCATCGCCATCCCGGTTCCCCACGCTCCTCATTCCGCAGGCCCATCACTATCCGTCATTCCGGCTCCCCAGCTCGTCATTCCGGCGTAAGCCGGAATCTGGCTGCAATTTATCCTGAACACGATTCCAGCTGACGCCGGAATGATGGAACTTTAATTAAATCAATATCTTAAACAGAAAACCTCAACCGTTGGCTAAGCGGCCCTGGCGGCCACCGCGGCGGCGTTTGCGCAAAGTGAGTGTTTCAACACGCTCTGCCAGTCCTTGCATGATGGATTGCCGTTCCGCCGGGCTGATGCCAAGCCAATTGCCAATTTCCATGCGGGTACGCCCACAGCCAATGCAAAAGCCGGTTTCCGGCTCGATGACGCAAACCTTGATGCAGGGCGTTGCAATTTCTGGCAAATCAAAAGCGTTCATGTGGCCAATATAGGGATTTGGTGGGGGGGTTGCCATGCGAACGCGCCATTTTTGAAGTAAAAACGTCTCAATTCTTGAGATAAAGCACACCATCTTCCACTTTGAAACTGCTGAGTTTGCTCAAAAAACTCATGCCCAAAAGTGAACCCTTCATGGCTCCTTTCGGCAAAACAATGCCCTGCACATTAGACACCCGAACCCCATCGATTTCGATTTTGTCCAGCGTCACCCGCGCTGCATTGGTGACGCCATTTGCCGTCGAAACCGGCTGATCAAATGTCAGGTTGCCCGGATGCAGGCCAACATCCTGGGCATCTTCATAACTCAAGGCGACAGCCGAGGCGCCCGTATCAACCAGCACTTCAACACTCGTGCCATTGATACCTGCGGTCACAAAGAAATGCCCGTTTTGGCTGGATTTTAGCTCGGTTGCAGCAAATAGTTGCAGGGATTCCCGTGATACATTCTGAAAACCGCCAGCGCCTAAAAACAGCACGGCGAGAACCACTGACGGTACCACATTTGGCAAACGCATGACGCAACCCCACAATTTTATTATGAGTCTGAGACTATTGTCGCAATCTTCATAAATATTGAAACTTGCGGGGTAAAATGGGGAGAAGGTTAACGAATGGTTGATACGTAAACCGTCAGCATGGTGAGCTCGGTCAAAACCTGAACCGCCCCGCAAACATCGCCGGTCTGCCCGCCGATCTGCCGCATGCAAAGGGCGCGCATGAGAGCCAGCATGATTCCGCCACCGGCAATGGCCAGAACCGAAACTTCAGGTGATAAAACAATGCCTGCCGCAGCGGCCGCTCCAATGCCGCCGGTGAGCAGTGAAAACAGCGCGCTACGCCGGCTCGGCCGCCCGGCAAAAACCGACAGCCCATCGCTGCGGGCAGGGCGTGTGGCCCATAGAAGATCAACCACCAGCGCCCGCGAAAAAGCTGCTGCCCCTGCAAAAAGTGCCAAGATTGTAAGGGGTGGCACCCCCGAGAGAGCTTCGTAAATGGCGGCGCGGGCGATGTAGCTCAACACCAGAGCGATAGTGCCATAGGTGCCAATATGACTATCGCGCATGATTTCGAGACGGGCCTCGCGGGTTTTGCCACCACCAAAACCATCAGCCACATCAGCCAAACCATCCTCATGCAGGGCCCCGGTGACCAAGGTTCCCACCGCCAGCGCAACGACAGCAGCCAAAAGCGAAGGCAGGCCAAGCATGTTGGCAGCAATCAAAACCCCCGCTGAAATGCAGCCGATGAAGGCACCAGCCAGTGGAAAAAACCGCATGGCCTGCGCTAGCGGTGGCAAGTCAAGGGTGCGGATAAACGGAACTGGCAGCCGCGTGAGAAAGCTCAAGGCCAGCAGGGTTTCAGCAAAAGGCCTTATTTTCCATGTGTTTTCGCTTGTAGACTGCGGCATGTCGTTCATGCTTTACGATTTCCCCGAATCCCGTGATTAGGAGACTAGCAGGAAGTTGAAGAGGACACATGATGACTATTGCCGCAACGGGGTTGCCTTTCGATGACATTCGCAAATTGGTGCAGGATTTGCGCAGCCGCGATGAAAGTTGCGTGGCGCAATTCAAGGCCCATGACGCCCAACTGACCAAGCCGCCGGGAGCCCTTGGCAAGCTTGAAGCGATCGCCGAATGGGTGAGCGCCTGGCAGGGGGTCTATCCCCCCAAAATAGCCCGTCCTATGGTGGCCGTATTCGCTGGAAATCATGGTGTTGTGGCCCAGGGTGTGGCTGCCTATCCTGCTGAAGTTACAGCACAAATGGTTGCCAACTTCCAACATGGCGGGGCCGCCGTAAATCAGATTTGCAAGACCTTTGATTTAGGCCTCAAGGTCTATGAACTGGCGCTCGAAAAACCCACCCGCGATATCACCGAAAGTCCAGCCATGGACGAGGCCGATTGCGCCGCCACCATGGCCTACGGCATGGAAGCCATTGCCGGTGGCTGCGACCTGCTCTGCATCGGTGAAATGGGCATTGGCAACACCACGATTGCCGCCGCCATTGCCCACGCGCTTTACGGCGGAAGACCTGAGGATTGGGTGGGACCGGGAACCGGCGTGGACAGCGAAGGCCTCAAGCGCAAGGCCTCCGCCGTAGGCCGTGCCGTCGCCCTTCATAAGGCGCATCTCTCTGATCCGCTTGAGGTTTTGCGAAGACTGGGGGGCCGCGAATTGGCCGCCATGGCAGGTGCAATCCTCGCCGCCCGCACCCAGAATGTGCCGGTTTTGATCGATGGTTATGTGGCAACCGCCGCAGCCGCGATTCTTCATGCGATGCGGCCCGCTGCGCTCGACCATTGCATGGCAGCCCATTGTTCAGCCGAACCCGCCCACCGGAATTTGCTCAAGAAGATCGGCAAGGAGCCGATTCTGGATCTCGGCATGCGGCTGGGCGAAGCTTCAGGAGCAGCCCTTGCAGCCGGCCTCGTCAAGGCAGCGGTAAACCTGCACACTGGTATGGCCACTTTCGGCAGCGCCGGAGTGTCCAATAAAGAAGCCTGAACGGGTGTCATATGGCACCAGAAATGGTGTCAAAAGTGACCAAAAAATGCATGCTTTGACGAATGCGATTCACGCAAATTTGGGTAAATCCGCAAACTCAATTATTCATACTAACATGTTAGCATGAATAATATCCCCGCCATTGACATTGTTGCTCAATTGAGCTACATATATCGAGTTATATTTGAGGAGATTTCCCCATGGCCGCAACCGCATTTGTTCGCGCCCGTATTGACGAAAAAATCAGGGACGAAGCCGCCACGGTTTTGGCCGAGATGGGCCTTACCGTGTCTGACGTTGTTCGCATGACCTTGACAAGGGTTGCCAAAGACAAAGCTCTTCCACTCGAGTTGCGAATTCCCAATGCTGCGACCCGCGCCGCAATGGAAGAATCCCGCGCGATGATGAAGTCTCGTGAAGCCCGCTTCGCCGATGCGCAGGAACTCTTCAATGCCCTCGACGAAGCCACCAAGCAGTAAACGCGCCGCACCTCCGCGTTCGGCTGCCTACACCAAGAATTTTCTCAAGGATTGGGAACGCTTGTCGCGCTCTGGCAGATACAATATGCGGCAGCTCAAGGAAGCCATGCTGCTGCTCATCGCAAATGACGCACCGCTGGGACCGGAATGGCTCGATCATCCACTCAAGGGCGAGTGGGCAGAATATCGCGAGTGCCATATTGGCGGTGATTTCCTGTTGGTCTATCAAGTC
>JANMPF010000079.1:0-1915 GCA_031369725.1 Rhodobiaceae bacterium
CGTCCTGGCGGCGTGTCGGTGCGGCATTTGTCGTTGTGGCAGGTGATGCCCCTATGACTGCAATTCTTGGTGACTTCCAGGCAATGGCTTTCAGGGCTCAATCAAAAATCGAAGACGTGCGTGCCCATCGCATCTGGGTGGAGACTGGCCATTTCAATCAGCAGGGCGAGATTGCGGACGCAATCGTTGCCAGCGATGTGGCGAACGGCAAGCGGCTACGCCATTCACGGCCGGCTCAATACGACCTCGGCACTTCAATTGGGCTGCTTCGTGAGGTGCTTGCCGAACGCCAGCTCCTTAACTCACGCGTTGGTCTTGAACTTGGATTTGTGGCCGCAAGGGACTTTTCCATTTTTGCCGAAATTTTGCCGGATGTCACATGGGTCGACGCGACCAATCTTGTTGAACGTCTGCGAGCCATAAAATCTCCCCGTGAAATTGAACTCTTGCGGACAGCCGCAGAACTCTCTGGGGCCGGGCTTCATACCCTCCTGCAAGCCATCACGCCGGGAATGGATGCTGTGCAAATGACAGGTATTTGGCGCGATGCAGCTCTCGCTGAAGCAAAACGCCGCAGCTTGCCGCCGCCTGAATCAACATGGTCCTATATTGCCGTAAGCGGGGATGGCTTTTCACCCGGTGGACCAGCACATGTCGGCGATATCATAAAAATAGACGTTGGCTGCGTTATTGACGACTATAGCTCCGATGGTGGCCGCACCGCCGTGCTTGGTCATCCCACTCCCGCAGCACAAAAGGTTTACGACGCACTCCATAAATCATTCGATGCTGGATTTTCAATGCTCCGACCCGGTGTAGCGCTGAGCGCTATCCACCAGGCGGTTTCGGCGACCATGTGGGACGCCGGATTTATAACTTATGGCAGGGGGCATTTCGGCCACGGTGTTGGTGCCAGCATTTGGAGCGAGGAATGGCCCTTCATTTCGGCCGATGCCAAGGCAATTGCCGAACCCGGCATGGTGCTCGCCTTTGAGACACCATACTACATCACGGGACTTGGCGGCTTTATCATCGAGGATCAGATTCTGGTAACTGAAACTGGCACTGAGGTGATGGCACCATTTTCTCGCGAATTGATTGAAATCGGTTAATTGTTGATTGAGACCCAGGCTCCGGATTCTGAAGATTGCGCAAAAGCGTGGATGACTTTCTCAATGCGAAGGCCTTGCGAAAAATCTATGTGGTTTGACGCCTTTCCCTGCACGGCGTTCAGAATTTCGGCAAGTTCTATAACCTTCAATTCGTTGAACCCGAGGCCATGCCCGGGAGCTGGACAAAGCCTGCCATAGGCAGGATGTTGAGGCGATGACAGGATGCGCCGGAAGCCCCGTTGCGCCGGTTCGCCGTCAGCCACATAGAGGTTCAATTCATTCATTCGCTCATTGTCGAGCCACAGCATGCCCTTCGAGCCATGCACTTCAATCTTGAGGCCATTTTTGCGTCCATGGGCTACGCGGCTTGAACTCATCACACCACGTGCTCCATTGCGAAACCGCACAACCGCGTGGGCAATGTCATCATTCTCAACACCCGCCGTCTTGCCCGGCTCATTTGACATCGGCCGCCGGGCGTGAACCACATCGGCCATGGCACAGAGACTGCCGATTTCCCCGACCAGTTCATGGGCAAGTGAAACCAAATGACAGGTGAGATCGCCAAGCGTTCCCAGTCCGGCATCTTTCCGCGCAAGGCGCCATGACCACGGCAAACCTGGGTCAGCCATATAGTCTTCATCAACACTGCCGCGAAAATCAAATACGTCTCCAATGACACCGGTTCTGATCAACTGCCTGGCATGTTGGAGTGCCGGATTGCGAAGATAGGCATAACCCAGGGCGGTTACTTGCGACGTGGCCGTCAAGGCTGCCGCCGTCATCGCCTCTGCATCGGAAAG
>JANMPF010000094.1:0-1619 GCA_031369725.1 Rhodobiaceae bacterium
TTTTCCGAGTTGTTTATTTGCGGCTACCCGCCGGAAGATCTGGTGAAGCGCCCCAGCTTTGTAGCGCAATGCCGGGCGGCAGTAGAAGAGCTGGCTGTGGACACAACGAATGGCCCGGCAATTCTCATGGGAACCCCGTGGAGCGAGGGCGGCAAGCTTTACAACGCCATCGCATTGCTGGCGAATGGCCGCGTTGAAACCCTGCGCTTCAAGTTCGATCTGCCGAACTACGGCGTGTTTGACGAAAAGCGGGTATTTGACCAAGGCCCTGCCCCCGGCCCGATTTCATTCAAGGGGGTTCGCATTGGCGTGCCCATT
The DNA here is from genome assembly GCA_031369725.1 of Rhodobiaceae bacterium. GTDB lineage: Bacteria > Pseudomonadota > Alphaproteobacteria > Rhizobiales > Aestuariivirgaceae > Aestuariivirga. The sequence continues at coordinate 319 of JANMPF010000094.1, forward strand.
TGCGAAGATATATGGACTGAGGAAACCTGCGAGACTTTGGCCGAAACGGGTGCTGAAATCCTGCTGGTTCCCAATGGCTCGCCGTTTGAAAGCAACAAGGATGATGTGAGGCTTAATCTGGTGGTGGCGCGCGTTACCGAAACGGGATTGCCGATGGCCTATCTCAATCAGGTATGCGGGCAGGATGAACTGGTGTTTGATGGCGCGTCCTTCGTGCTGAATGCGGACCGCTCGCTTGCCGTTCAAATGCCCATGTTTGAAGAGGCTGTAACCCTCACGGAATGGACGCGTGGCGAAAGCGGCTGGCGGGTCACACCCGGGGAAATTGCAAGGCTTCCCGAAAAGGAAGAAGAGACGTGGAAAGCTTGCGTGCTTGGCCTCAAGGACTATGTGGAAAAGAACCGGTTTGCCGGCGTGGTTCTGGGTCTTTCTGGCGGTATTGACTCTGCCGTGGTAGCGGCAATGGCAGTTGACGCGCTTGGCAAGAACAGGGTTCATTGCGTCATGCTGCCCTATGCCTATACCAGCAAGGACAGTTTGGCGGATGCTGAGGAATGCGCCGGGCTTTTGGGTGTGCGCTATGATGTGGTGCCGATCAAGGAGCCGGTTGAAGGATTTCTCTCAGCCTTGAAGCCCATGTTTGCGGGCAGCAACGCCGATGTAACGGAAGAGAATATCCAGTCGCGTTCGCGCGGTGTTATCCTCATGGCGATTTCCAACAAATTCGGTTGCATGGTTCTAACGACCGGCAACAAGTCTGAAATGTCGGTGGGTTATGCCACTCTCTATGGTGACATGAATGGCGGCTTCAACCCGATCAAGGATGTTTACAAGACGCAGGTGTTCAAGCTGGCGCAATGGCGCAACACACAAGGCCTGGTGATACCCCCACGCATTATCAGCAAGCCGCCAACGGCGGAATTGCGTGAGAATCAAAAGGACCAGGACACGCTTCCCCCCTATGACGTGCTGGATGATATTCTCAACGGGCTGGTTGAAGAAGAACAGCCGATTGCCGAGATTGTGGCGCGCGGTCATGCGGAGGCGTTGGTCAGGCGCATTCAACACATGCTTTACATTGCCGAATACAAGCGCCGGCAGGCCGCACCCGGTGTCAAGATCACGCGCCGCAACTTCGGCCGCGACCGCCGCTATCCCATCACCAACGCATTTCGAGACAAGCAATAAATGACAATTCTCCGTTTCGCTCCATCGCCCACGGGCCGCATTCATATCGGCAATGCGCGTACCGCCATCTTGAACTGGCTTATGGCGCAGAAAACCGGTGGGCAATTCATTCT
>JANMPF010000130.1:0-7460 GCA_031369725.1 Rhodobiaceae bacterium
TGCTGCGCAATGGGCGCTGCAGTGGCGGCCTGAAGGGTGGAGCGGCGGGGCGGGACTTGTTGTTGATCTGCTTTTGCTGGATGTGTGGATCTATTGGTGGCACCGCGCCAATCACCTGGTGCCGTTTCTTTGGCGGTTTCACGAAGTTCACCATCTCGATGAAACGCTTGATGCAAGTTCAGCCCTGCGGTTTCATTTCGGCGAGGTATTTCTCTCCAGTCTGGTGCGCGCCGCGGTAATTTTTGCCATGGCGATACCACTTTCAAGTGTTGTGGTTTTTGAAACCATCGTGGCGGTAGCGACAATTTTCCATCACTCAAACCTTCGTCTGCCGGCATCATTGGAACGACCGCTGTCATATCTGGTCGTCACACCCTCCATCCATTGGGTGCACCACCACGCGCGGCGTTCGGATACGGATTCGAATTATTCAACATTTTTGGCGTTGTGGGACATTGTGTTTGGCAGCCGCAGCAAAACCGTGAGAAATACTGAAATGCCCATAGGCGTTGAAGGAAAGCGCGATGAAGGGTTGGCGGCACTCATCATGCGGCCATTCCTTCGAATCGGCAAATAACCTATCCCAATTTTCCAATCGGAGAATATTCATGACTACAACGGCTCGTCCATTTCGTGAAATGCTGGTGCAGCTTTTGGCCACCGTCATGATCCCGGTTTCAGTTGCCGGCACGGGCCTCTACTACACGCGCTGGCAGCAGAATTTGAGCGATCTCAAAACCATGATTGATCTTGTCAGTGATCAAAATCCGGAACGCCGCAAATATGGCGTGGCAATGTTTGAGTATCTTCTCAAGAACGACAAGGTTCCGGTGGAGTTTGTGGCAGCCCAGCTTTCCTACGCAAACTCTTCTGCCGACAAGGAATTATTGCCGCTGATGGAGCAGGCATTGCTTAAGGCCTCGGCTGAAAATCCCAAGGTGGCTGATACTTTCCGGCAGGCGCTGGAACGCATGCCGAGCCGCATCTTCGTTCACGCGATGAATGACAAGCAGCGAATGTGTGTGACCTTGCTCATGTCGAAAATGAAGGATACCGACATCACCAATATCGTTGTTCCAGGGTTTGCCCGCGCCACGTGGAGTGGCGCGGCCCATGAGCTGCGGGTATTTCGCGATACCGACATTGCGCGTGGCAAAGACCTTGTGAAAATTTTCAACGATGTGGGACTTCCCATTGCGTTAAAAGACCTCTCAACCGAAGAAAACGGTTCGACCAAGGCGCGGGCCAATACTTTTGAGCTGTGGTTTGGCAGCGCTGCACTTCCGGCTTCCTGCGGAATTTGAACTGGCCCCCTTTCTGCACAGGAAATTAGAACTTGCAGTTCCATTAAGGTTCTGTCTTGTTTTGATACAGTTTATGAGTTTAGGGAGCCAAATAGGTGGCAGAGCATGACGATCTGAGTGGTGCATTGCGCAAAGCCCGTTTGGCGGAAGCTGCCCATTTTGAGGCTGTCCTCGGAATAAGGGATTCCAAGTCCTTGCGCCTGCAGGCCCTGAAGGAAGACTTGGCACCGGCTATTTCTGCCACGCCTGAGGCCGCCAAGATATTTGATCTGGCGCTGGTTCCTGGTGAATCGCCACGCCTTTGGGTTGACCTGATTTCGTCGGTCGTCATGGAGCCCGATTACCGCACCTATCGCCTTTTGCAGGATAATCAGTCGGGCCGGGAAACCCTATTCGAGACGGTAAACCGCGACGAAATGCTGAATTTTCTCAAGTCGTACATGGCGCACCGCATGATTTCCCGCGAACGGCAGGTTGCTTCGGCAACGCCACCCCAGCCACAGGTTGCCGGTTATTCTGCCGGTGCCATAATTTATGCCTGGCTGAGTGGGTTCATGCTTGGCTTACTGGTCCTGCTGGTTGCGGCTATCTCATTGGGAAAACTCAAGTTTTAGAGATTAGTCCGATCGTTACAATTTGAAACACCATTTGATTTCACCAAAGCCGCCTGCCTTGTTACTCAGATCACTGAGATTAGAGGCGGGAATCGCCCAAGGGCCACGGAATGACGGTGAATACAGCTAAGCGAGGTATTGATGTGGCGGAATCGGGTTTGTCCCGTACGCCGCGGGCCAATCGCAACCTTGAGCAAAAGCTTGGCGGCTTTCAAACAATTGCCGAAGGCCTGGATTATGCGGCACGCGGTGTCACCGGCTTCAATTTCTACTCTGGCAAGGGCGTGTTGCAGCAGGTTTTGCCATTCTCGGAATTGCGCAGCAAAGCTTTGGCTACCGCACGCAAGCTTATTTCTGCCGGCATGAAGCGTGGCGACCGGGTTGCGGTTATCGCTGAGACCGGGCCTGAATTCATGACGGTGTTCTTCGGTTGCCAGTATGCCGGCCTCGTTCCATGCCCGGTTCCCTATACGATGTATATTGGCGGCAAGGATGCCTATATCGAGCGCGTCACGGGAATGCTGCGGGCCGCTGCGGCTTGTGCCGTGATCACCACATCTGATCTTGAAAGCCATATCCGCAGCGGTGCTGCAGGTGCTGGTGTCGACAAGGTTTTGACCCATGAGGAACTGCAATCGCTGCCAGAGTCGCTGGTAAAGCTTGAAACATTTGGGCCCGATGATGTGGCCTATATCCAATACTCCTCGGGCTCCACATCGGAACCAAAGGGTGTGCTGATCACCCAGCGTGCCATCATGGCGAACACGGTCGGAATGCTGCGTGATGGTTTGCAGATTACACCGAATGACCGCGCTTTCTCGTGGCTGCCGCTGTATCACGACATGGGGCTTGTTGGTTTCTGTCTTTCGCCGTTAATGGGGCAGGTGAGTACTGATTATATTTCAACCCCTTCATTTGCGCGCCGTCCGGCATTGTGGCTGCGGTTGATGTCGCAAAACCGCACGACGATTTCTTCGTCGCCAAGTTTTGGCTATGACCTCGCGGCCAAGCGCATCAATGGTGAAGCGATAACACTTGATCTCAGCAACTGGCGCATTGCGGCAATTGGTGGCGACATGGTGCGGGCCGACGTGTTGAAGCAGTTTAGTGAGGCACTGTCGGTTGCAGGCTTTGACGAGAATGCTTTCATGCCTGGTTACGGCATGGCGGAATCAACCCTTGCGGTTTCCTTTGCCGATGTGAACCAACCCATCCGAATTGATACCATTGACAAGGATGCCTATAAGAATTCGCTTCTTGCGGTTCCTGCCAAAGCTGGCCAGCCTAAGGATACGGTGCGTAGTTTTGTGGCCTGTGGCAAGGCCCTGCCGGGCCATGAAGTGATTATCCGCGATGACAATGGCCGGGTTTTGAAAGAACGCGAGATCGGCCATATTTTTGTGAACGGCCCGAGCCTGATGTCCGGCTACTATCTTGATGGCGCAGCAACGGACGCTGCGATTGCCGCTGATGGTTATTTGGCAACCGGTGACATGGGCTACCTGCTGGAAGGTGAAATTGTTATCACTGGCCGCGCCAAGGATTTGATCTTGCATAATGGCCGCAATATTTGGCCACAGGACATTGAATGGGCTGCCGAACAGGTTGAACCCCTCAAGTCTGGCGATGTCGCGGCTTTTGCCGTTGAAGGCGAAGACGGCGACGATGATGTTGTGGTGCTGGTGCAGTGCCGGTTGACCAATGATGCCGAAATCGAAACACTTCGCCGCGAAGTTTCAGCTGTGGTACATCATAACGCCGGTGTTGAATGCTCGGTTGTCCTGGTGCCACCAAAGAGCCTTCCCTTTACCTCATCGGGCAAGCTGTCGCGCGCAAGTGCAAAGCAGAAATTCATGAGTGGTGAGCTGGTCGAAATTACACACGCTGCACAGCATGAAGTTGAATTTTTGGCTGCTGCACAATAGCCTAGACGAAGAAAATCATGTCTTTGAATGTCGCCCTTACTGGAGCCACGGGTTTCGTTGGCCGCAAAGTTGTTGCCGTCCTGCTTGCACACAAGCACAGCGTTACGGCTTTAGTGAGGGACGTGGCGAAAGCTGATTTGCCCAGCACAGTCAAACTTGTCAGCGGTGATTTGCAAAATGTCGCAGCACTTGATGCACTTACCAAAGGCTCCACTGTTGTAATTCATATTGCCGGATTGATCAGTGCCGCAAGATGGCAGGATTATTTCGTGACCAATGAGCAGGGAACACGGGCTATTGCCCAGGCGGCCCAGCGCAATGGGGTGAAGCGGTTTGTGCATGTTTCATCGCTTAGTGCGCGCGAACCGCAGCTTTCAGCCTATGGAGCCAGCAAGCTTGCCGGGGAAGCCATACTGGGTGAATGTACAGGCAACCTCTCACGCATCATTTTGCGCCCACCTGCTGTTTATGGGCCCGGCGACAGGTCGACCCTGCCTTTGCTGCGAGCGCTAACGCAGTCGGTTGCCGTGCTGCCGGGACGCCGCGATGCACGGTTTTCAATCATTTATGTTGCTGACCTGGCGCGAACAATTGTTGAGGCTGCGGCAAGCAAAGAAACAGGCATCGTTGAATTGGGTGACGGCAGCACCCAGGGGCACGACTGGAAGGAACTTGCGCGGGTTGCGGCAGCGGTTGAGAACAAGCGCATTATAGCGGTTTTCCTGCCAAAATTCGTTGCCTACAGTGTTGCCTTCCTTGTTGAGGCAATTGCCAAATTGCGCGGAAAACCCTCCCTGATATCGCGTGAAAAAATCAACGAGCTTTATCATGCGGATTGGGTGGCGCGGGGTGAGGGCTGGCCCTTAAAAAGCCCCACTGGGTTTGCACAAGGCTTGGCGGAAACACTGGTTTGGTATCGCCGTGAAGGGTGGTTGCCACAAAACATCAACAGCAAGATTACAACTTAGGAAGTTTGAATGAGCGCCTCGCAGGAAACCATCGACCAGATTTGCAAATTGCTCACACCGTTTAATTCCACGGGGAAGATACTGAACGTGAATACGGATATTGCATCGGACCTCAATATTGACTCGGTTGCCGTTATGGATTTTGTGATGGAAGTTGAGGACCATTTTGACATTGAAATTCCACTCAATGTCGTTTCAGAAACCCGCACCATTGGCGATCTTGCCGCCGTGGTTGAAAAACGCAACCATAAGGCCTGACACCATGATCGATTTATTTGACAAGCACCAGGGCATTGCCGACCGCTTCGCCCGCATGATGCAAATGGGTGCCAATGCCTTGGGAGTTACCAATGACCGCATTTTGTCGCCCACCCGCGCCATGATCAACGGTCGTGAAACCATACTGGCTGGCACCAATAATTACATGGGCATTACCATGGATGCCGATTGCATCAAGGCCGGGCAGGATGCGATGGCGGAATTTGGCACCGGCACCACGGGGTCGCGCGTGGCCAATGGCAGTTATTGCTTGCACACTGAGCTTGAACGCGAACTGGCCGGGTTTCTCAACCGCAGGCATTGTATCGTGTTTACCACAGGTTACCAGGCAAACCTCGGCATGATGTCGGGCCTTGCTGGCCCCAAGGACACCATTTTCCTTGACGCCGACTCGCACTCATCCATCTACGATGGCTGCACGCTATCGGGGGCGAAACTGGTGCGTTTCCGCCACAATGATGCAGCCGACCTTGACAAAAGAATGGCGCGTTCGGACGGTGAAGAGGGCGGCAAACTGGTGGTTGTCGAAGGCATCTATTCGATGCTGGGTGACCGTGCGCCGCTGGCAGACTTTGTTGCGCTCAAGAAAAAACATGGTTTTCAGCTGCTTGCTGATGAAGCCCATTCCTTCGGCGTACTCGGTCCCAATGGCCGGGGTCTTGCTGACGAGGCAGGGCTGGAAGATGAAGTCGATTTTGTAGTTGGCACATTTTCAAAAAGCGTTGGCGCCATCGGAGGCTTTGGGGCCGGCAATCATCCAATGTTTGAGACGTTGCGCTATGCCATGCGGCCTTACATGTTTACCGCGTCCTCGTCACCTGCGTCGATTGCCACTTCATTGGCGGCAGTCAAGAAGCTTGCCGCCGAACCGCAGCGGCGTGACCGGCTGCGGGCCAATTCGGCACGCCTGTTTGAGGGCTTCAAGGCACTCGGCCTTGCTATCGGATGTGATGTGGTAAGCCCCGTTATCGCGGTTAAGTGCCCTGACGAGGTGTCAACCATCGCCATGTGGAACGCGCTTCTTGCGGCTGGTGTTTATGTCAATATCGCTTTGCCGCCTGGCACACCGAACAAGCTTTGCTTGCTGCGGTGTTCTGTTTCTGCTGCCCATACGTTTGATGATATAGACCGGATTATCGGCCTGTTTGGATCGGTGGTTGCCAACAAGGTTGCGGCTTAACGCACGGCACCGTTGCGCAGGAGTGCGCCAAGCAGCATCACACCTGCAATTATGGGATGGCGTTTCTGCCAATCGGTGAGCACAATTTTCTTGCCGGAATGACGCTCAATTTTCCAGACAATATAATCAGCGCCGCCCTGAAAAGTGAAAGCGGCCTTGGCCAAGCGTAACGCGGACAGAAGTTTTCCAGCCAGGCGGCGCAGCGATTGGTTGGCATTGATTGGCCTTTCATCAGCCAGAAGCATTGCGGCCTGCCCATAATATTCTGGATAGACTGCAACAATTTGTGCGGCGCGATCAGCTTTTTCGGAGCGGAATTCTGTTGCGTAGGTGGCTTTGAATCCGGCGGTCCAAATTGCAACTGCATCCTGCGAGGACGTCAAGGCCTTGGCGTTGGCAAAGCTGGTTTGCAGGGCATTGGCAATTGCGGTGAGCATATCGCCCCTGGTTTTTTCATCGCGCACATAAATCAGGGCTGAAGGTTGTGAAAACCGTGCCCAGAAATAGGGGTTGCCGGTTTGGCGGGTGGTCCATTTTGCAAAGAGTGAAAGTGGAAGGACTGCATACTTGGCCCGCAGATTTCCATTCACCTCAGCATAATAAACATTGGGTGGCACCAGGGCGCAACCAATCCAACTTAGCATGTTGGAGCTCACGTCGCCCAATTTATCCGTGAGTACATAGAAATCCATGAGAGTATCCGATACGGCAACGCCACGCAGGCAGGAGCCGTAGGCGAGTATGGCCACGGCACCCACATGCCTTTGGCGCAAGTAATTCGCCATCGTGTGAAGTTCATCCGGCACTTCCCGGGCCAGGGACTTTTCGCAAAATTTTTCGAGCGGTGTCATCTAGCCACAGAGATAGGTGAAAACCGGGCCGGTTTCCACCTTTAGTGCAGCACCTTCCGGTCCCTCAAAAAACTCACCATCAATAACATAACTATTGGGGCAGGTGATTTCAAAGTCATGGCTTGAAAAGCTCAAGGCACCAGGGGGCACTTTACGTTGTTCGGAGCCGTACATCATGGGCAGGAGCCAGCGTGGTATGCTTGGCACGGGGTAGGGCAAAATAGTGGAGCGGATTGGGCCAGACTTGCCTCCCCAAAATGGCATCGCTCCGAGGGTGAGCTTCTCAAGTGTGGTGGACAGCAGCATGAGTTGTGCCCCGTTAGTAATGTCGCGGCCAGC
>JANMPF010000168.1:0-6318 GCA_031369725.1 Rhodobiaceae bacterium
CCTCAATCAGTGTGATATTGTTGCAAAAGTCCCAAATGCCGAACGACAAATTTCTCGCCAAAGGAGGCGCAAGCAGTAATTGCTGGTCGATGTGCTCTCAGGCGCGTTACCGAGGTCGCCTGTGAGTTTAGCTCATAATAATGTGGTCCCCTACATGGTTTTTCGAGCGCCGCACCCACGGCCCGGACATTTTATGTTCAGTGATGCAAAAAGACTTTTGCAACAGTATCGGCCCTTCAGAGACCTGGTGGCGGGTTTGCGGGATGCCCGCTTATCCCCGCAAAGCCGACATTAAGTCAATATTTGCCGCTTTTTCGGATATTTGGTCTGCAAACAAAGGCACAGCCGACATGCGTTGACGACTGCAGTTGGTCTCATGTTGACCGATACTGTCGAAAAAAGGCTTGAGCTTTTGAGCGAACAGTGATTCCGTTGTTTTGTAGAACGCAATGCGCGGAGGCTTATCATGATGGGCAGACGGGACCGGGATCAGGCGAGCTTGTTTTACGATTTCAACCTTGATGACATTATTCCAGAGAACCACCTGCTGCGCCGGATAGACGTGTTCGTTACGATAGTTCTGGCCGATGTGCACAAACAGCTGCAAGCTTTCTATAGTGATATTGGCCGACCTTCAATTGATCCCGAGCTGATGCTGCGCATGCTGATCGTTGGCTATTGTTACGGCATTCGCCACGAGCGCAAACTCTGTGAGGAGGTCAAGCTGCACTTGGCCTATCGTTGGTTTTGTAAGCTCGATCTCAATGACAAGGTTCCACACCATTCGACATTCTCGGAGAACCGTCTCAATCGCTTTCGCGAGAGTGATATTCTGCGGCATGTGTTTGAGCGCGTGGTTCAGGCTTGCATGAAGCAGGGCTTGGTCAAGGGTGAGGGGTTTGCCGTTGATGCCAGTGTTATTGAAGCCAATGCCAGTCGTTATCATGGCCAGGCGCCTGATGAGATCGACTGGTCACAATCTGAGCGTCAGAGCCGGGCCGTTGCGGAATATCTTGAGGCCCTTGAGCGCGAGGAGCCAAATCCAGATCGCACTCCACCGAAGGTGATCTCGCGATCTGATCCTTCATCCGCTTGGACAGCCAAGGCCAACAAACGAGTCCAATTCGGTTACGGATTAAACTATCTGATCGATATTGAAAATGCGATTATCGTTGATGTTGAAGCAACGCCGGCGCGGACTTTCGACGAGGTGGCTGCCACCAAAGTGATGATCGAACGCACCAGCCAACGCTTTGATGTGAAGCCTGATCGGCTGGTTGCTGATACGGCTTATGGCACATCCAAATTTTTAGGATGGCTTGTGGACACCGGCATCACGCCGCACATTCCGGTGTGGGACAAAGCCAACCGCGACGACAGCACCTTCTCACGCAATGACTTTGCCTTCGACAAGGAGACAAACGCATACACCTGTCCGAATGGCAAATCTCTTCGCACCACGGGTAAGGTTCATGATGGTCGCGCTATTCTATACCGGGCCAGCAAACACGATTGCGATGCCTGCCCCCTCAAGCCCAAATGCTGTCCCAACACGCCCTCACGTAAAGTGCCACGCGCTGTCCACGAAGAAGCCCGCGAATACGCTCGCACACTTATGGAGACAGACGCCTTTGCTAAATCACGTGATGAGAGAAAAAAGATTGAGATGCGCTTTGCTCATCTCAAGACCCACCACAGGTTTGAGCGCATGCGGCTTCGGGGTCTCTCGGGTGCGCGCGACGAGTTCCATCTCGCGGCCATCGTCCAGAATTTAAAGACAATGGCGCTGCGAACAATCGGTCCACCGTTCCAACGAATGGCTCAATCCACAGCGTAGATGCGTAAAGAGTCAAGCGGCAGACGCCTACAGTTACTCTCCCAGTTGCGAAAAGCATCGAACCCTAAAACATCCCCAGAATTTGAGCTTCCTCCGAAGCGAACCGTCTGGAAAACAACTTTTTCGACAGTATCGGCCCACAGCGGACGAATTGAACCAATAGGACCAGCTTCCGCTTTTGATAACGGACAAACTAGGATCACGGCGCAACTTCTCAGTTGGGTCGATAGTGTTGATAAGGTATTTTTGTGAACTTCTTGAGTCCAAAATCGGAATTTCAAACTGAGACACCACCACCAGCATCAAATGGGCGCGAGCTCCGGCACAGCGGCGGCCAGCGCGGCAAAAGGTCTCGAGCGCGCCAGGAAAAAATAGATGCGTTTTTGCATGGAGTTTGTTGCCTGCGAAGTTTGACTCGCGGGCCTGCTCTTCCATATCGTGGGGCATTGATAATGGGCCTATGAAACGGGGTCAATCGAGCGTCACGCGGTAGCGGCTGATCGCGAGGGCCGAGACGATCACCAGCATCAGCAAGAGGGTTGCGACTTCGCCGACGATCTGGTCGAGGCTTGCGCCCTTTAACATCAGTCCACGGACGATGCGGAGGAAATGGGTGACGGGCAGGGCCTCGCCGATTGCCTGGGCCCATCCGGGCATACCGCGGAACGGGAAGGCGAAACCCGACAGCAGGATCGACGGCATGAGGAAGAAGAACGACATCTGCATTGCCTGCAATTGGTTCTGGGCGATGGTCGAGAAGGTGAAGCCGAGCGCCAGATTGACGGTGATAAAGAGCAATGTCGATATGGCAAACAGGGTGAAGCTGCCCTCGAAGGGAACGCCGAACAGGATCTTTGCCGCTATCAGCACCACCGTCACCTGCACGGCACCGATGAGAATATAGGGTGCGATCTTGCCCGCCATCACCTCGATGGGTCGAACCGGCATGGCGAGCAGATTTTCCATGGTGCCGCGCTCGCGCTCGCGGGTGACGGCAAGCGCCGTCATCATCACCATGGTCATGGTCAGAATGACGCCGAGAAGTCCCGGCACCACATTGAAGCGGGTGATGCCTTCGGGATTGTAGCGCCGGTGCAGCAGCACATCGATTGGATTTGTAGTCGTGCGGTAAATCGCGAGAGGCCCCGACAATTCGCGCGCTAAAGTTTGCGATGTTGCCTGATTGACCGCTGCCAGTGCGCCGCCGATGGTGGCGGGGTCGGTCGCATCGGCCTCGATGGCGATCTGGGCTTTCTCACGCCGGATCAGGCTGCGGGTAAAGTTGCCCGGTATGGTAATGACGAACTGGACCGCGCCGCGCTGCAGCAGACTGTCGGCTTCGGCTTCGGTTGAGACGGCGTTGGTGAGGCTGAAATAGCCGGTGTTGCCGATGGTGCTGATGAGGGCGCGGGTGATGGCGCTGTGGTCGGAGGCGAGAACCGCGGTCGGCAGGCCCTTGGGGTCGTTGTTGATGGCAAAACCGAAGAGCACGAGTTGCATGATGGGAATGCCGAACATCATGGCGAAGGTCAGGCGGTCGCGGCGAAGCTGCAGTGCTTCCTTGAAGATCATGGCCAATAGACGGTGCAGGAATCCCATTGTGCTTCCTTCTCAGGCCGCTTCGGCGTTGTCGCGCGCCTGGCCCATGAGATGGATGAAAACGTCTTCAAGTGTGGGTTCGGATTTCTCCCATTTGATCAGCTTGTCACGGCGGAGCGGCGCAATGGCGGCTTCAAGGACAGCTTCATCGGGGCCGCAGACATGGAGGGTCAGGCCGAAGGCTGCGGCAGCGGTGACACCGGGCGCATCGCGCAGGAGCGGTGCGAGCTTATCGGCACCGGGGCCGGTGGCGAGCCATGCATTGAGGCCAGAGGCAGCGATGATTTCCTGCGAGGTTCCGCGCGCCATCAGTTTGCCATAGGCGATATAGGCGATCTCGTGACAGCGCTCGGCCTCGTCCATGTAATGGGTGGAGACCAGCACAGTGATATCTTCGCTGGCGAGCCCGTGAATTTCGTCCCAGAAGGCGCGGCGCGCTTTGGGATCAACACCGGCGGTGGGTTCATCGAGGAGCAGCAGCTTCGGTTCATGCAGCATACAAGCCGCGAGGGCCAGGCGCTGCTTCCAGCCACCCGAAAGTGCCCCGGTCAACTGGCTCTGGCGGCTGGCCAGCTCCAAGCGTTCCAGCGCGCGGTCAACGCGGTCGCGGACGTGATCGAGCAGATAGACCCTTGCAACGAAATCAAGATTCTCGCGGATAGTGAGATCTTCATAGAGGCCAAACTTCTGGGTCATGTATCCGGTCTGACGCCTGATGGCATCGCGTCCGGTGATCAGGTCATGACCGAGGCAAGTGCCGTGGCCGGCATCGGGCGTGAGCAGTCCGCAGATCATGCGAAGTGTCGTGGTCTTGCCCGAACCATTGGGGCCGAGAAATCCGCAGATGCGACCGGGCATGAGGCGAAGATCAACCTGGTCCACAACGGTGCGCGTGCCATAGCGCTTGACGAGGCTCGTGACATCAATGGCGGGTTGCAGGTTCCCATTCATGGCGATGGCTCAACTTCAATGGGAAGACCGGGCCTCAGCAGGAGGCCAATTTCATCGATCCGCGCTTCCACCAGATACACGAGCTTGGCGCGCGCTCCTTGCGAATAGATTACCGGCGGGGTGAATTCAGGGGTTGTCTCCACATGGGTTATGGTGGCGGTCTTCGCCGGTCCGCAACCGTCGCAGGTAAAATATAGTGTGGTTCCGGGTTGCGCCTTTGCCAAAGCCTGCTCGGGCACGAAATAGCGCAGCGTGATGGCATCGGGTGGGAGCAGCGAGACAACAGGCTGGCCCGCGCTCACCCATTCGCCTACCTCGAAGAACGTGTTTTCAACCGTCGCATCGACAGGCGACAGGGGCGAAAGATCGGCAAGCTTGGCTTGCGCCTGCGCCGCACTGGCCTCGGCTTCTTTAACTTTCGAGCGGGCGGCCGCGATGTCGGCATCACGCGCTGCAAGCTTTGCCGCTGCCTCGGAAGCATCGAATTGGGCGATGCGTGCCTGATATTGCGAAACCGCCGCCTGCGCCTGGTCGAGACTCGTGCGAGAGCCGGTGCCACTGGCGGTCAGGCTCAAGGCGCGGACCAAATCATTCTTCGCCAGGGCAAGACCTGCTTGCGCCTCACGGCGCTGGGCGCGGATCTGTTCCAGCTCCGGTTCACGTTTGCCGGTCAGGAGGTTGTCAAGTTGGGCCTGCGCAGTGTTGACTGCAGCTTCGGTGCGCGCGAGCTCAGCTGTGGCAATACTGGTGTCAAGGCTGAAGACGGGATCGCCCTTTCTGATTAGGACACCTTTGGTGGCTGGTCTAGTTGTAATGCGGCCTGCCTGGGCTGCGGCGATCATCACGGTCTCGCCTTCGACATAGCCTAAGTAATTGGCCTGGCCCGGAGCTTGCGGCAGCCAGCGGTCCTTGAAGTAGAACGCCGTGGCGGCGAGCGCGATTATGATGACTGGAATGAGCTTCTTCATGGCTGCAGCGCCCGGATGATGAGATCGGCGTCGTGGACGGCAAGGGCTGCGAGGTCGAGGGGTTCGGCACCGATGGGTTCGAAGGCGCTTTTCCAGATGGCGCCGAGCAGCATGGGTCCGACCAGGCATTTGACCGTGAGACGGGGATCAACCTTGCGGAATTCACCGCTGGCCATGCCGCGCTCGATCAGGGACTGGAACAGGGGCAGGGCCCTGCCGATGACATTGTCGAGATAGAAGCGGCCGATTTCTGGATGGGCGCGGGATTCGGAGATCACCAGCTTGATCAGGTCCGGCATGCGGGTTTCCTGCATTCGGCCTGCCATAAAGCTGAGCAATTCCCGCACGAGGGGGGCCACAGGGCCCTGATGCCGGCCGATCATGTCGCCGGCAATGGTGATATTGGCCCCGACGGTGGCTTGCACCAGAGCGGTCAGGAGCGAAGCTTTATCGTTGAAATACAGATAGATTGCCGCTTTGCTTAATCCCGCGCGTGTAGCCACGTCTTCAAGCCGTGTGGCATTGAAGCCACGTTCGGTAAAGAGATCGAGAGCTGCCGCGAGAATTTCCGTTGGCCGGGCTTTCGGGCGGCGTCTCCGTATGGTTATTTCTGACTGGTTAGTCATTATTGTTAACTAACTCGTTGGTCAATAAGAGTCAAGTTAGACCGTATCGTGGTTTGAAATTCCGGTTTTGGACTCAAGAGTTCACAAAAATACTTTATTAACAAAATCGGCCAAAAGCGGGCATTGTTGACCTGCCATTGAAGATTTCCTCCGCGTCGATTTGGGTCCCGTCGTGGTTGACCGGATCGCCAACACATGGGTTTTCAATGTCGGGCAACAGTTCGGGTCACCACCCACACATTGTCTTTGATATGGACGAACATGAGGTCGTCTGGATGTCAGCTGCAGTATTCATCTGTGTGCCTGATCAGCCACTCGAGCGCCCGCGGCCAAGGCT